>NZ_JBICJO010000009.1:0-41823 GCF_043103185.1 Shewanella sp. YQ_9 | reverse complement strand
AATAACAGCCTGACGCTGTTTGACAGAGGCTTCTATTCGTTAGGGCTTTTGCACGCCTGGCAACAGGCTCAACCGAACAGTCACTGGCTGCTGCCATTGAAGAAAGGGACGCAATATGAAGTGGTACGCTCTTTAGGAAAACACGACCAACTGGTGCGGTTAACCACCACGCCTCAAGCCAGAAAGAAGTGGCCTATGCTGCCAGAGAATATTGAAGCCCGCTTACTGACGAAGACGATAAAAGGCAAGTCGGTTTCCATTTTGACCTCATTAACGGACCCATTGCGTTATCCGGGGGCAGAGATAGCGGATTTATATGCCCATCGATGGGAGATAGAAGTGGGCTATCGGGAGATGAAGCAGCATCTTCTGGAGAGTCGCTTTACGTTGCGTAGTCAATTGCCAGAGTTGGTTATCCAAGAATTGTGGGGGGTACTATTGGCCTATAACCTCATCAGATACAAGATGGTGTTGATGGCTAAGAGCTTACCGTCGTTACATCCGAACCAATTAAGCTTTAGAGATGCGTCGAGTTATATCATTTTTAAATTGACTCAGCTGTCATCTCAAACGCCTGGGAATGTCCCGAGAGATGTCTTGGACATAGTGCGTAATGCGAGGCAGTTCAAGCTTGATGGGAAACGGGATAGAGCCTATCCACGTGCGTTAAAAATGAGTAAAAACAAGTATCCCATTAAGCCTAAGAAAAATGCCGTTCACATTAAGTGAACGGCATTACGCCATCGGTCACATTTTCACACTGGAATTTGCGCTTTTTTACACTCATTTACCAGCTTTATGCTTGAGGCTCCCGTAAAATAGGCAACCTTCAGATCCTAGCGGATCTCTACCGGCATCAGATGGGACACAATGAAAAAACCTTATATCGGACTCCTGGTCCTTGGCCTTTGTGTGGCCGCCTATCTCCTCTTGACTCCGACGGCAGATAAAGCCGGCAACAAACCTGGCTCAGGCATGGGGATGGGCAAAGCCGCCGTTCCCGTAATTACCGCCACAGTCACAGAGCAATCCCTGGCGCAATCCCTGACTCTGATAGGCAAGCTGGAAGCAGAACGCTCGGTCACTATAGCGCCTCAAGTCGCCGGCAAGATAGACGCTATCGCAGTGCGCTCCAACCAGGAGGTGAAGGCGGGGGAACTCTTGCTGGTTTTGGAAGAGTCCAAGGCCAAGGCAGCGGTGATGGAAGCTGAATCTTATCTGGCCGATGAGCGGCGTAAGTTGGGCGAGTATGAAAAACTGATCGGCCGCAACGCCATTACCCAGACAGAAATTGATGCCCAACGCGCCAGCGTCAGTATCGCCGAAGCCAGGCTGGCCTCGGCCAGGGCCGAACTTTCCTACCATCATCTGCGGGCTCCCTTTTCCGGTACAGTGGGCCTGGTGGATTTCAGCAAGGGTAAGCTGGTGAGCCAGGGAACCGAACTCTTGAGTCTCGATGATCTGAGCTTATTGCGGCTCGATCTGCAGGTGCCCGAGTCTTATCTGTCGCAACTGAGTGTCGGCATGCAGGTACAAGGCAGCAGCAGTGCCTGGAACGGCCAACTGTTTCAGGGCAAGGTGGTTGCCATAGATCCCAGAGTCAACCCGGATACTCTCAATGTCAGAGTGAGGGTAGAATTCAACAATAAAAACAAACACTTGAGACCTGGTATGATGTTATCGGCCACCCTGACCTTCCCACCAATTCATCAGGCGGTAGTACCTGTACAGGCGTTGGAGTATTCCGGCACCAAGCGTTATGTCTATCGCATCGATGAAAACAGCATAGCCCACCGCACCGAAGTGCATTTGGGCGCCCGGGTCGACAATCTGGTGCTTATCACAGATGGCGTCAGCCTGGGGGATCGCATTGTGGTGCAGGGGCTGGTGAATATTCGTGATGGCGCCAGCGTCAAGCCCTTGACCGCCGAAGCAGTACAGCAGACCGGGGAGCTTCACTGATGTTGTTATCCGATGTCTCGGTCAAACGGCCGATCAGCGCCATAGTGCTGAGCCTGCTTTTGTGTGTCTTTGGTCTGGTGTCTTTCAGCAAGCTGTCGGTGCGGGAAATGCCGGATGTGGAGAGCCCGGTCGTCACTGTGATGACCACCTATGAAGGGGCCAGCGCCTCTATCATGGAGAGTCAGGTCACCAAAAACCTTGAGGATGAGCTGACAGGCATCAGCGGTATCGATGAAATCACCTCGGTGAGCCGCAACGGCATGTCGCGGATCACTGTGACCTTCAAATTGGGCTGGAACCTCACCGAAGGGGTGAGCGATGTCCGTGATGCCGTGGCCAGGGCGCAGCGCAGGCTGCCGGAAGAAGCCAACGACCCGATAGTCTCCAAAGACAACGGCTCGGGCGAGCCCTCCATCTATGTCAACTTGAGCTCCAGCGAGATGGATCGTACCCAGCTCACTGACTATTCCCGCCGGGTACTGGAAGATAAGTTCAACCTGATCACAGGGGTCAGCTCTGTGGATATCTCAGGTGGCCTCTACAAGGTGATGTATGTGCGCCTCAAGCCTGAGCAGATGGCCGGCCGCAATGTCACTGTGCAGGATATCCTTGCAGCTCTCAAGGCGGAGAATATGGAATCCCCCGGTGGTGAGCTGCGTAACGACACCACTGTGATGACAGTGCGCACCGCCCGCCTCTATCTGAGCCCTGAGCAATTCGACTATCTGCAGGTCAGCAGCGCAAACGGCTCGCCGGTTTATCTCAAGGATGTGGCCGAGGTGTTTGTCGGCGCCGAGAATGAGAACTCCACCTTCAAGAGCAACGGCATAGTCAACCTCAGCCTGGGGATAGTACCGCAATCGGATGCCAACCCGCTGGATGTCGCCAAAGATGTCTACAAGCAGGTGGATGCACTGCAAAAGTTTCTGCCGGCCGGTACCCAGCTATATGTGGACTACGACTCGACCGTGTTTATCGATCAGGCCATAGACGAGGTGTATTACACCCTCTATATTACGGCGGCGCTGGTACTGCTGGTGCTGTATATTTTCATCGGCCAGCTGCGGGCAACGCTTATTCCTGCTGTGACTGTGCCGGTATCGCTGATCTCGGCCTTTATGGCCGCCTACTTCTTGGGCTTTTCCATCAACCTGCTGACCCTGATGGCACTGATCCTGGCCATAGGCCTGGTGGTGGATGACGCCATTGTGGTGGTAGAGAATATCTTTCACCACATAGAGCGCGGGGAAGACCCGCTGCTGGCCGCCTACAAGGGCACCCGCGAAGTGGGCTTTGCCGTTATTGCCACCACGGCGGTATTGGTGATGGTATTTCTGCCCATCTCCTTTATGGAAGGCATGGTCGGCTTGCTGTTCACCGAGTTTTCCGTGCTGCTGGCGGTGTCTGTACTGTTCTCATCCCTGGTCGCGCTGACACTGACACCTGTGCTCAGCAGCCAGTTGCTCAAGGCCAATGTCAAACCCAACGCCTTCAACCGCGCCTTGAATCGCTTCTTTGCCGCGCTCGAGCTTAAGTATCGCGCCATGGTGGCCATTGCCATACGTCACAAGGTTGCGGCGCCCTTGGTGATCCTCGCCTGTATCGGCGGCAGTGCCTTGCTGGTAAACCATATTCCCGCGCAGCTGGCACCGCAGGAAGACCGCGGGGTGATCTTCGCCTTTATCAAGGGCGCCGAAGGCACCAGCTATAACCGCATGACAGCCAACATGGACATAGTACAGGACAGACTGATGCCGCTGCTGGGCCAGGGCGTGCTCAAGTCCTTCAGTGTGCAGGCGCCGGCCTTTGGTGGCCGCGCCGGTGATCAGACAGGTTTTGTGATCATGCAGCTCGAGGATTGGGAGGACAGGGATATCAACGCCGATCAGGCGCTGGTGATGATAGCCCAGGTATTGAAAGATATTCCCGATGTGATGGTGCGTCCCATGTTACCCGGCTTCCGTGGCCGCTCCAGTGAGCCGGTGCAGTTTGTTATCGGCGGATCCGACTATAAAGAGCTGTTCAAATGGGCACAGCTGCTGCAACAGGAGGCCAACAGCAGTGGCCTGATGCGCGGCGCCGATCTGGATTATGCCGAAACCACCCCTGAGCTTCTGGTCACGGTTGACAGACAAAGGGCGGCAGAGCTTGGTGTCAGTGTTGCCGATGTTTCGGAAACCCTGGAAGTGATGCTCGGCGGCCGCAAACAAACCACCTATGTGGACAGGGGTGAAGAGTATGATGTCTACGTGCGCGGGGATGAAAAGCAGTTCAGCAGCATGAGCGACCTCAGCCAGATCTATATGCGTACCACCAAGGGCGAGCTGGTTACCCTCGACAGCCTGGCGCATATCGAAGAAGTGGCCTCGCCACAGCGACTGAGCCATACCAATAAGCAAAAATCCATCACCATCAAGGCTAACCTCATGGATGGCGCCACTCTGGGAGAAGCGCTGGATTTCCTCGACGCCAAGGCGATTGAATCCCTGCCCGGTGATATCAGTATCAGCTATACAGGTGAGTCGAAAGACTTCAAGGAAAACCAGAGCAGCATGCTGCTGGTATTCGGTTTGGCTCTCTTGGTGGTTTATCTGGTGCTGGCGGCTCAGTTCGAAAGCTTTATCAACCCACTGGTGGTGATGTTGACCGTCCCCATGGGGGTATTCGGCGGCTTCCTTGGCCTGTGGCTGACACAACAAGGGCTCAACCTCTACAGCCAGATAGGGATGATCATGTTGATAGGCATGGTGACCAAGAACGGTATTCTGATAGTCGAATTTGCCAACCAACTGCGAGACAAGGGGCTGGCCTTCGAACAGGCGGTTATCGATGCCTCGGCGCGGCGTTTGCGGCCTATCCTGATGACCTCCTTCACCGCGATTGTCGGCGCGATTCCGCTGATCTTCTCCACCGGTGCCGGCTCTGAGAGCCGTATTGCCGTGGGAACCGTGGTGTTCTTCGGTATGGCGTTTGCGACCTTTGTCACCCTGTTGGTGATCCCGGCCATGTATCGACTCTTGTCCTATAACACCAAGTCGCCCGGCCATGTCAAAGACAGGCTCAATGCCGCTATCGCCCGGCAGCAGGCGCAGATAAACATAGGCTCAGCTTCAGATTGATTCTGCCTGGCTCAATAGAAAGCCTCAATAAAACACGGGATGCCAAGCGGCATCCCGTGTTTTATTGAGGAGTCAAAGAAAGGCTACTCCTTGAGCAGCATCTCAAAGCCGCCCCAGATCATCCTCTTGCCATCGAACGGCATATCGCCGAGAGTCTCGGGAACAGAAGGATCTGTCATGATAAACTGCATACCTTTATCGCGCGTGGCCTTGTCCGGCCAAACGATCCAGGAAACCACCACAGTCTCGTCGTCCTGGCGCTTTATCGCCATAGGCATGGAAGTAAGCTTACCTTCCGGGACATCATCCCCCCAGCATTCTACCAGCTCCAAAGCCCCCTGAGACTTGAACAGACCCGCCGCCCGGCGTGCATGCTCAAGATACTGCTGTTTCTTGGCGCTGGGAACCGGAGCAACCATCACATCGATATAACTCATTCTCGCCTCCTTTGCTATGTTATCCCTGAACTTGCATCTTCCCTTGCAAGTGTAGGAGGCGAAACGGCATTTTGCCGTCTGATTCAATGGCTATCTGTCAGCCTGTCAGTATTCACGGCAGCAGGCCTGGTTCAGCGCTTTACTTTATTTAGCCCAGGTTTGGCAAGGACTGACAGCGCTCAAGCCAAGAGCATTTGAAGCTTCAGGCATCAGACGCTTTGATGCTCTACTCTGGAGGCGCTCAACAGGTTGTCATGCACGGGACAACGATGGCAGACAGTATCGAGAAACTGCTGCTTTTGTTCTAGAGTCATGTCGGCGTCAATATCGGCATCCAGGGTAATACGGCGAAACCCGACAGGATCCTCGCTGACTTTCCCCAGCAAACCGTCGGAATTCATCTCGCCACGCACCTTGATATTCATCCCCCGGAGATCGATTTTCTGCTCTCTGGCTACCATTCTGGCAATGGCAGAAATACAGCCCCCCAGAGAAAACAGGAAGGTCTCAAGCGGATTGGCTCCTTCGTTACCGGCCGTCGGTTGGTCAATGACCAAGGTATGCTCACGCACCTGCGCTGTCACTTTCCAGCCTTTACCCATTTTGGTTTCAAGTTCAATAATCTTTTCTGGCATGGTACACCTCTATCCATTAGAAAAATTTCATTGAGAATAATCTAATGATATATAGAATGCAAACCACCACAATAATAAACGCCAACTGATTCACAATCGAAAACCCGGGCTTAGCGGCACTCGCTATGAGGGGATGCAATTTAAGCAAAAACACACACCCTTTGCGGAAGGTGTGGCCCGTGTATTTGCTGATTTCAGTGGCCTGTGATTCGACTCAGGGCACAGATGGGACTTGCTCGCATCTTCCCTAAGACTCAGGTACTATTTTTAACCTTTCCAAACCAGGCGACTCAATCAAAGGATGAGAATGAGATCTGGAATAATAGCTGTATTAACTTGTTTTATTTACATGTTTTCTTCAACACTGGCTTGGGCCGAAGCAGAGAAAAAAGTCTTACTCGCCGCCGAAGACAGCTGGCCACCTTTTGCCGACAGAACCGGGCAAGGCTTATCCCACCAACTGATAACCGCCGCTTTCTCTATTGAGCATATTCAAGTGGAAAGCTTGGTAGTGCCCTATTCCAGAGCCTTGATGATGGCCCGTAAGGGACAGGTGCAAGGGGTGTTCAATGTGACCCGTGAGCGCAGTACCGAGCCGGATTTTCTGTTTGGTGAAGAGCCGCTGTTTGTTGCCAATGCCTCCTTCTACTACAACAGAAATCGGCCACTGAATGCCCAAAATAAATGGCAGCTACCCAAGGGCAGCGTCGTTGGGATAATCAAGGGTTACGAATACGGCGATGAATTTGCCAAACTGAGCCGACAGTTACACTTGGTACCGGTAGCCAGCCAGGAGCAATTACTCAACCTCTTGCTGCTTAACCGCATAGATGCAGCCATTATGTTCGACAAGGTGGCCGAAGGTTTTATCAAACGTATGGGGGTTGAAGAGGAGATCCTACCGGCATTTTCCAATCACCAGAGCCGAATATTTCTGGCTTTTTCGCTGCAAAATGCCTCTTCTCCAAAGCTGGCCAAGGCACTGGATGAAGGACTGAGACAGATGAAACAAAGCGGTCAATACCAGCAGATCATCAGTAGCAGCCGCCTCTGAGCTGACCTTTGCCGGCGCGAGTGCTAAACTGCCTGGCGCGACTCAATTACAGGTATTTGCATGCAACTCAGCTTCAGCCCTTGGTTTCATTTTCAATTGCAGATCTACTACGAAGATACGGACTTTTCCGGTGTGGTGTATCACCCCAATTTTCTGAAGTACTTCGAGCGCGCCCGTGAACAGGTTATAGGTGCCAACGAACTGAAACACCTGTGGCATTCGGATGGAATAGGTTTTGCTGTCTATCGCTCCGAGCTCACCTGTCAGGAAGGGGTCGAGTTTGCCGATATCCTGGATGTCCGTACCCGTTTTGCCTTCGAAAGCAAATACCGCACAGTGTGGGAACAGGAGATCTGGCGCGAAAACGCCGCCAGGGCGGCAGTCAGTGGCCGGGTTGAAATGGTGTGCATGAATAGCCAGCGCCAGCTTTGCCCTATGCCGGCGACACTACTCGAACAGTTGGGGACACAGTTAAGGGCATAGCAGCAACAAGATTAGGCCTATAGCCAATAGTTCAGCTCACCGTCTTGGTTTGCATGCTGTGCTTGGCGTACCAGTATTCAAGCTCAGGCGCCGTCTTGGGTTTGGCGACAATATCACCCTGCAGCTGATCGGCCCCCAGGGAGATCAGCATCTGTTTCAGCGCCATAGATTCGACCCCCTCGACAGTGACCTCAAAACCCAGTGACTTGGCCATCTGGATGCTGGCACGCATAATATGCTTGGCATTGCTGTTGCTGAGCAACTCTTCATTGAACGCCTTATCGATTTTGACTTCATCTACCGGCAGATTTTTCAAATAGGCCAGCGACGAGTGCCCGGTACCAAAATCATCTATCGCCAGACGAATGTCCAGTTGCCGCAGCCGCTCCAGGATTTTTATCGCCTGCTCAAGATCGGCCATCAGGCTGCTCTCGGTGATCTCTATCGCCAGTACCTCACCCGGCAACTGATACTCCTGCAGTTGGCGTTCAATCTCCTGCAGCATGCAGCCGTTGTTGAGATCCTGCGCCGAAAGGTTAAGCGCTATCCGCACCTTGAAGCCACCGCTGCGCCACTTGCGCTGCTGCATCATCACCTGCTCCAGTGCCCACTGACTCACCAGGCCTATCATGCCGGAATACTCGGCCAGTGGAATAAACTCGGCCGGAGAAATGGTGCCGAATTTGGGATGTTCCCAACGGATGAGCGCTTCAACCTGGCGACAAAGGCCGCTGCTCACCTCTTCTTTGGCCTGATAAACCAGATACAACTGCCCAGTCTTCAACGCCTTGGGCAGGCTGTTGATGATCTCCAGCTCGCGCATTTGGATACTGTCTTCACCCGTCTGATAACCGGCCAGCAGATCACGACTATTGCGGGCTTTTTTCAGCGCCAGATCCAGGCGGCGCAACATCAGGCTGAGATCGGTATGATGGGCATGCAAATCCAGATAGCCCATCTGAATGCGGATACTCACAGGCGTACCTTCAATATCAAAAGGCACCTGTAACCTGCCCCGCAGCCGATGCAGATCTTCTTCTGTCTGTTGCTGCTCAAAGTACAGCAGAAACTCATCTTCATTCATCCGCGCCAGTAACCTGGGCGCCTGCTGCAATCCCAGCAGGCGGTCTGCCATCTGCTTGAGCAGCTGATCGCCAAAGGCAAAGCCAAACAGGTCATTGACGTAACGGAAACGGTAGATGTCCAGCAGCACCATGGTGCCCTGTTGCAGCGGCATCAAGGCGGTAACGCTGCGCTTGAGCCCTACCCTATTGGCAAGACCTGTGAGTTTATCTTTCCCCACAGGTGGCGGAAGGGCCTGCAGCAACTTCTCCAGGCTATTGACCAGCTCATAGAAGGCGACCGGCACCCAAGGCAGTTCAAGTGGTGCGCGCGCTTTTATCTGATTGTCGAGTTGTTTGCCGAGCAGCTTGATAAAGCGCCGCTCTTTTTGACGTTGGCGACGCCACAAAAGGAGAATAAACACTGTGATTAACGCGATAGAAAGCAACCATGGGCCTATCATCAAAGCGGTATTCTCCCGTGAACGACAAAGATGGGTTAATTCAATACTTACTCATAGCTTTGCTTGATTGAATGGTACTTGTCCAGAAACTCATCACTGCCTAGCAGTTCGGCACTGACGGGCAAGCCCCTGTCGACAAAGACTTCCAGACGCTGTTCAAGCTCGGCGCCGGCTCGCAACTCCCCGGCATAGAAGGCCGCCGAGCGAATGAAGTCCAGGTAAGTCACATGATCCGGCAGATAGGGCAAATCAGCCCAGCGCTCGACCACTTCCATCACATCCGGGGCAAAGTCCCAGCTCTTAAGTACCGCCCGCCCTATGGGCCCTTGCATCTTGCGCACCAAGGCTCTTAGCTGATCTATGCTGCCAAAGAGCTCCGGGTGAGCCTCGGCCTCGGTCAGTACCGGCAAGGCACCGATATTATGCACCAGCCCCGCCAGGGTTAAAGTATCATAATTCAGGCCGCTGCCCGGATGGGTCTTGTTATAGATAAGCAACATGGCGCCGGCCGCGGCGGTTACATCTATGGAAGTGCGCCACACCTCATCCATGACTTCCCACACCATCTCGTTGGTGGAGATGAACAACTGCTCCATGGCAATAGAGGTGGCGATGGATTTGATCTGCGCCAAGCCTATACGGGTTACGGCGCTGTTGATGTTTTCCGCAGGAATACCCCGGCTATAGAAAGCACTGTTGGCTACCTTGATCAAACGCGCCGATATGGCGGCATCCTGACCTATGATATCGGCAACTTCCCTCAGGCTTGAGTCGGGACGACTGACCACCTCCTGCACCCGCATGGCCACTTCCGGCAAGGTTGGCAGCACCAGGGTATCGTTCTTGAGTTTCCGCAACAAACCAACCAAGAGTTGATGTTCGGTAGACATGCACTCTCCAATGTAAAAAAACTGTTCAGATACTGTGACTCAGTATATCAGCAACCCCGGCAGCCGTGAGCGTAAAAAAACGCCAAGTGATATCAAGTTGCCGTAGTTGGCTACTGAAATCGACTGCCGGTCACTGTTTAATCGCCACCTTGTCCCAAATGGTACCAGAAGTCGCACCTTCCTTTGATAAGGCAAGGTTTCTTGTTGTTATGCCCGTTGTGATTGACAGCCAATGTTTGGGATATTTGCATACCCCTACTTTAATTAAGTAAAATGCCGCCCCTGCTGCCAAGTCGTGCAACCGCCGGACTGCCGTTAATTGAGAGTAAATTATGTTTAAACCAGAGCTTCTGTCTCCCGCCGGGACCCTGAAAAATATGCGTTATGCCTTTGCCTATGGTGCAGATGCCGTATATGCGGGCCAACCCAGATACAGCTTAAGGGTACGTAACAACGACTTTAAGATGGAAAACCTGGCTACGGGGATTCAGGAAGCCCATGCTCTGGGCAAGAAACTCTATGTGGTCAGCAATATCGCTCCCCATAATGCCAAGCTCAAGACCTATATCAAGGACATGGAGCCTGTGGTCGCCATGCAGCCGGATGCCCTTATCATGTCAGATCCCGGTCTCATCATGATGGTTCGTGAAGCCTTTCCCGAGCAGGTAGTGCACCTGTCGGTACAGGCCAACGCCATCAACTGGGCCTCGGTTAAATTCTGGCAGTCCCAGGGGATCAAGCGCGTGATCCTCTCCCGCGAGCTATCGCTGGATGAAATCGAAGAGATACGCCAGCGTTGTCCGGACATAGAGCTGGAGGTGTTTGTTCACGGCGCACTGTGCATGGCCTATTCCGGCCGTTGCCTGTTGTCCGGCTATATCAATAAACGCGATCCCAACCAAGGCACCTGCACCAATGCCTGCCGCTGGAAGTATGATGCTCACGAGGCCAAGGAAAATGAAACCGGCGACATAGTCGCAGTCAATCCGGTGCAGATAGAGCAGCCGACTTTGGGCCAGGGCCCAAGCAGCGATCAGATTTTCCTGCTGCAAGAAGCCAACCGTCCCGGCGAATATATGCCGGCCTTCGAAGACGAGCACGGCACCTACATAATGAACTCCAAAGATCTGCGCGCCATTCAGCACGTAGAGCGCCTGAGCCGTATCGGCGTGGATTCATTGAAGATTGAAGGCCGCACCAAGTCATTCTACTACGTGGCCCGTACGGCGCAGCTTTACCGTCAGGCCATAGATGATGCCGCAGCCGGAAAGGACTTCGACCGTAGCCTGATGAACCGCCTGGAAGGCTTGGCCCACAGAGGCTACACCGAAGGCTTCCTGCGCCGTCATGTTCACGATGAGTACCAGAACTATGAATACGGCCACTCTATCAGTGACAACCAGCAGTTTGTCGGTGAGTTTACCGGTCAGCGTAACGCCGAAGGCCTGGCCGAAATCGAAGTGAAGAACAAGTTTTTGCTGGGCGACAGCCTGGAGATGATGACACCGCAGGGCAACATCAACCTGACATTGGAAAGCCTGCAAAACCGTAAGGGTGAAGCCATTGAGGCCGGTTTAGGTTCGGGCCATACCGTCTATATGCCGGTACCGGCCGATTTGGAACTGGACTCAGCCATCTTGCTGCGTAACTTGCCGGAGGGGACGGACACCCGCAATCCCCATGCCGAAACAAAAGCCGAAACCAAAGCCGAAACCAAAGCCGAAACCAAAGCCGAAACCAAAGCCGAAACCAAAGCCGCAACAAAATAAACCAGGCTTGATTGAAAACAGAGAAAGGCTGCCTTGGCAGCCTTTTTTGTATGCTTTTTGCACACATTCACATTACCGAATACCACTGTGTTCTATATCGAATAATCTCCTGCTACAGGGCGAGGCTTATCAGGAGATCTCGGCAGCCGGTATACGGGCATTTTCACGGCGATTGGTCGCTGTGATAAACAGCAGGCCAATCACGGGAACCAAAATGGCAGCGAATGGGATCATATCGGCACCCACTTGGCTATCGAGCACCATGCCGCCGAGAAATCCGCCGAAGGCATTGGCCAAATTAAATGCCGAGATATTGGCGGTCGCTGCAAGCTCCTGACCATCGCCACCGTGATTCATGACCCTTAGCTGCATGGCGGGCACGTTGGCAAAAGAGGCGATACCGAAGATGAAAGTCGTCACGATAAACATCAGTTTGCTCTCAACCGTCAGGCCAACCAGCAGCAGAGAAACTATCATCGCCAAGGTCCAGAACACAGATGCCTTCTGCAGATCCTTGTCAGAGGAGCGCCCACCCAAGGTATTGCCCACAATCAAGCCGACACCCACCACAACCAGGATCCAGGTCACCGCGCTTTCACCAAAACCGGTAACATGCATGGCAATGGGAGCCAGATAGCCGTAGAGGGTCATGAATCCGGACCAGGCAAAGACGGTTATCGCCAGACTGAGCAGCAACATGGGATTTTTAAAAGCCGCCAGTTGCGCCCTGACATCTTTGGCCTGACTGCTGCCTGTGGACTGGATCACTGTCAGGATGAAAAACAAGGCAACCAGACCCAATGCGGCAACGGTCAGGAAAGTGGTATGCCAACCAAATTGCAAACCAATCCAGGTTCCTCCTGGGACGCCAAGCACATTGGCCAGAGTCAGGCCGGCGAACATCTGCCCCACGGCTCGGCCGGCCATTTTTTCGGATACCAGATTGGTGGCCACCACGGCCCCTATGCCGTAAAAAGGACCTTGCACCAGGCCGCTGACAATGCGGCTTATCATCAAGACTTGATAGTCAGGGGCAAATGCCGACAACAGGTTGCCGGCAATGAACAACACCATCAAACCGGCCAGAACTTTCTTTTTGTTGAAACGTGCCAGGTAGATGGTGAGTATCGGCCCACCAAATACTATGGCCAGGGCATAAGCACTGATGAGATAGCCTGCCTGCCCTTCGGTAATTGACAATGAAGCGGCCACCTGGGGAAGTATACCGGCGATAACAAACTCGGCTGTGCCTATGGCAAATGCTGCAAGTGTCAAGATCCAGACCTGCAGCGGCATTTTTTGCTTGTTCATAATGAAATTTCCTGAGCTTTGAACGATGTCGGCTTGGCGCAGACACCGCACTATTGTTGTTGGGAATCGCTTTGGTAAAAGACGCTTAGTTGAGCAGCGCCCCGCCGTCGACATCGATAACCACGCCCGTCATATAGGGGTTTTGCAGCAATAACAGGTAGGCCATGGCGATATCTGCAGTCTGGCCAGTCCTCTTTACCGGCAAGGCCGCTTCGGCGCGCTGATACATGGTGTTTCTGGCTTCGTCTGACATGCCATGGTGCGCTTGTGTGTCAGTCAACCCGGGACTGACGGCATTGACACGAATCGGAGCCAACTCCTTGGCAAGCACTCGGGTTACGGCTTCTAAAGCGGCATTGATTGCCGTTTTCACATAAGTCGCGGCAACCACTTTGCGCGCCAACATTCCGGAAGTCAGAGTGATGGAACCACCGTGTTTGATGTATCGTGCAGCCTGTTTGGCAGCATTTATTGCGCCCCAAAACTTGGTATCGAAGGCGGCTTTGGCCTGAGCCAGCTCAACATCAACCACCCTGCCTGCCGGAGCGAAGGAACCTGCGGTAATGATCAGGTGATCGAAGGCACCTACTGATTCAAAGAAGTGATAAACAGATTGCTCATCGCTGATATCCAGCCCGGTTCTACGACTCGCAACATGAACCTGTGCCCCTTCGGCCCTCAATTGCCCTGCGAGTTCTGCGCCTATGCCGGATGTTCCGCCTATAACCACATAAATTTGGTTGTCTGTTTGCATTGTGTCTGTCTCCAATTACTAAGATGGAGCCAGTATATTTGTTGGATAAATTTTGATAATTGGTTAGCATTTGAATTAATTATTCAGCTCAACCAAATAATAAGCGGGACAAGTGGACAAATTTGCAGACATGACCTTGTTTGTCAGTATCGTCAAGAATCAGGGCCTGGCCGCCGCCGGTCGGGAATTGGGCTTGTCGCCGGCGACAGTCACCGCCAGATTGCAATCCCTTGAGGAGCGCTATGGTGTCAAGCTGCTGAATCGCAGCACTCGTCATATCTCCCTCACAGATGCCGGCGCCCTCTATCACCAGGCCAGCCTTGAAATAATCAACAGTGTCAAAGAGACGGAAAACCTGTTGCAAACCGGTACCAAAGAAGTACGGGGGCCATTGAAAATCTCGGCGCCGCGGGACATAGGCAAACAATATGTGTCGCCGATACTGACGGCCTTTACTGAGCTTTACCCGGATGTCATCCCCTACCTCTATCTGAACGACAATCTCACCAACCTGGCCGAATCCGGATTGGATATAGTGATACGTTATGGTGAACTGGCCGACAGCAATCTGATTTCCCGCAAGCTGGCTTCCAGCAGAAGGGTTTTGTGCGCCTCGCCCGACTATCTGGCCAAAAAAGGCACACCCATTACGCCGCAGGATTTGGTCGGCCATGATTGCCTGGCCATGATCCGCAGTAATGAAGAGCTGAAAACCTGGCATTTTCAGGATGATGAAGGCTACAAGGCCATCACAGTTGTGCCCAAACGCTTCTCGGACGATGGTGAAGTGATCCGCCAGTGGGCGCTGCAAGGTGCCGGCATTGCCCTGAAATCAATTCTCGATGTACAGCAAGACATCAAGCAGCAACGTCTGGTTACTGTGCTGAATGGCTATATGAAAAACTTCAGTGCTTCCTCCTCGGCAACTGGGGCTGATTTGAATGTTATTTACTTGAGTCGACAATACCAACCCAAGCGCATTCGCCTGTTTGTGGATTTTTTGATTGAAAGATTTCGCACCCAAACCCAAGAAAGTTCGCTGTCGAATTGAGACTTCAGGCAGGCAAAGCCTCAAACCTATCTTTGCGGTGCCGCCCGGCTCACACTAATAGTGTTGCTCACAGGCACAGGCCCTGTGATAAAATCTGTGCTATGACTTAGTTTGGGCTGCACCTGCTACTGTTTTGTGCGCCAAGCGTTGACCGAAAACCTGCTCGGCAGGATAAGTAATTCCGAGGTAATACAAGGCAATGGCCTTAATCATTGATGACAGCTGCATTAACTGCGACATGTGTGAGCCCGAGTGTCCCAACCAAGCCATCACTATGGGTGAAGAGATCTATGAAATAGATCCGACGCGCTGCACCGAATGTGTTGGCCACTACGACAACCCAACCTGTGTTTCTGTCTGCCCTATAGACTGTATCGACAAGGATCCCGAACATCAGGAAACCCAAGACGAATTGCTGGTAAAATACGCTCAACTGACCGGCAAGCTATAAGGATAAAATGATGAAAACATTACTGCTTCTTGCTGCATTACTCAGTCTTGGCGCCTGTGCCGAGCTCAAGGAAACCGGCCGTACCATAGGCCATACCACCAGAGACGTGACCAAGGAGATAGGCCACACCACCCGGGATGTGACCCGTGAAATCGGCCACGCCTCCCGTGATGCCGCCAAATCAGTCAAGGAAGAATTGAAAGACTGAGCGCGCCAGCCAACCGGGCAAAGCTCAGCCTGGTTGGCAAGCGCATTCAAACATCAGAGTTATCAGGCGGCATTGGCCCGCATACCGTGAGGCACGGGCAAGCCGGCTTCATTCACATTGACGAAGACCATCTTGTCAATGCTGACAATAGGCGCCAGATTCAGTTTATTGCGCACTTCGCAGCGAATGGTGATGGAAGTATGCCCCAGGCTGATAAGCTCAAGGCCAAATTCAATCACATCCCCAAGCTTGGCCGGGGTCATAAAGTTGATTTCCGAGATAAGCTTGGTCACATGGCTGACACTCTTCATCTGGCATGCGGCGAAGATGGCCGCTTCCTCATCGATCCAGCTCATCAACTGTCCACCGAACAAGGCTCCCGCCGGGTTGAGATGTTCGTGTTTAACCAAACGCCGACTGTAGTATTTCATGTTTGCGTCCTCGCATTCGCCTGTGATTGGAATTCTCAATTGAACTAAAGCAAATTGGACGCCAAACATTCAATCAATATAATTCAATAAGTTACACCACACTTATGCTCATAACTGCCATTGCGATGCACCAGGATCACTCCTGCTGCACCGTAATGGACCGTGTTCAAACCTGGCTGAGCACCCGCTTGAAAGCCTGCAGAGTCTTATCGATATCGGCAGCGCTGATATCTTTGTGAGTCACCAGGCGTAGTTGCCGAGCGCCGCTGATACGCACTCCTTCCTGCAACAAGCCTTTGACCAGAGCTTCAATATCCACTTCATCGGCCAAAGTGGCAAACACCATATTGGTTTGTACCTGGCTCATATCCAGTGCCAGCTCATCCAACTGACTCAAACCTTCGGCCAAAGCCTTGGCATTGGCGTGATCTTCCGCCAAACGCGCCACCTGCTCAGTCAAGGCCAACTCAGCTGCAGCAGCCAGGATCCCGGCCTGGCGCATCCCGCCACCCAGCATCTTCCGCCAGCGACGCGCCTTATGAATAAGCCGCTCATCCCCGAGTAATAAAGAGCCAACCGGCGCCGCCAACCCCTTGGAGAGACAGATGGATACAGAGTCGAAATACTGGGTTATATCGGCTATCTCCAGTCCTTGCGCCACGGCGGCATTGGCCACCCGGGCACCATCGAGATGGATTTTCAAACCGTGATTGAAGGCCAGCTGCTGCGCCCTGGCCAGATATTCCTGCGGCAATACCTTTCCGCCTATGGTGTTTTCCAGGCTTAATAGACGAGTGCGGGCAAAGTGAAAATCATCGGGTTTGATGGCAGCACGAATATCTTCGAGCGCTATGCTGCCGTCGGCCTGATTATTCAGTGGTTGAGGCTGAATACTGCCTAACACGGCCGCGCCACCGCCTTCAAACTTGTAATTGTGGGCTTGTTGGCCACACAGGTATTCATCGCCCCGCTCGCAATGGGACATGAGTGCCAACAGGTTGGCCTGAGTGCCCGAGCTGGTAAACAAGGCACTGTCAAAGCCGAACATCTCGGCGGCCATGGCTTCCAGGCGGTTAACCGTCGGGTCATCGCCGTAGACGTCATCGCCCACCTGCGCGGCCGCCATGGCCTGGCGCATTGCGGCAGTAGGTTGGGTCACGGTATCGCTTCTGAAATCTATCATCTCTCCCCCATATCACATCCAGTTGCCCCGCATTAAGATACATGGGGCCAAAACACTCTAGCGCCGCTCGGCTTGACTGTACAGCACCAGGAGGGCAAAGCTAAATAACTGGACTTTTTACCAAACTGACACATCCAAACACCCCAAACAAAACGAGATAAAGATAAGCACACACACCAATCAGTAATCCTCATACCATATAAAAAATAAAACCATTTAAAATCATTAAAATACACAAACAATGCACAAAAAATACCAATCAACAATAAATAAAACTAATCCAAAAATTTAAATAAAATCACTATTAAACTGCGGTATTTTCCGGCAAAATTCTGATCCTTTGTTATTTTGATGCGAATATTATGCAAGAAGCTCAGTTTATCGCCATACTTTGGCTGATTGGTGTACTGGCCGAAGCAATGACCGGCGCATTGGCGGCGGGTAAAAAACAGATGGATCTCTTTGGCGTGGTAATTGTGGGGTGCGCTACCGCCATAGGCGGCGGCACGCTCAGAGACATGCTATTGGGTAACTACCCACTGATCTGGGTAGAAAACTGGCATTATCTGGTGGCTATCGGCTTTGCTTCTCTGCTGACTGTGATAATTGCCCCTGTAATGCGTTACCTGTCAAAGCTGTTTCTGGCAATCGATGCCCTTGGCCTGGCTGTGTTTTCCATTGTCGGAGCCCAAAAGACCCTGCTGCTGGGTTTCAGTCCCGTAGTGGCTGTGGTAATGGGGGTGGTTACCGGGGTTTTCGGCGGTATTATTCGCGACATTCTCTGTAATCAGATGCCGCTGATCTTTCGCAAGGAGCTGTACGCAGTGATCTCCATCATCACTGCCGGGCTCTATGTATTTTTGTCACAGTGGCAACTGGCCGAATGGATCAATCTCAGCCTGTGTCTCACTCTGGGTTTCAGTTTGCGGATGCTGGCCATCAAGTATCACTGGGCCATGCCAACCTTCGACTACCAAACCGGCTCAGATCCACATCTGGACTAAGTGAGCAGAGTCGCCCTCTAAAACTGAAAACGCCGGCACACAAGCCGGCGTTTTTACATTCAGCCCTTGCTGATTTCGCTCAAGGCCTTGAGCGCCGCGTCGTAATCAGGATGGTGAGACACATCTGCCACCAGCTCACGGTACTTGAGCTGGCCATTGGCATCTATAATAAATATCGCTCTGGCCAGCAAGCCTCGGTTAGGGATCAACAGACCATATTTATTACCAAAATCACGCCAGACTGAGTCTGATAATACCTTGATTTTATCGACATTCTCCACCTTGCAGAAACGTTTCTGGGCAAAGGGTAAGTCCTCACTGACTGTCAACATGACCACTGAATCATCAAACTTGCTGAACTCCTTATTGAATCTCTTGGTCTGCAGGGCACAGACGCCGGTATCCAGACTGGGAACCGCGCTGATAAGTACTGTCTTACCCTTGAAGTCACTTAAAGTCACTGGGGCAAACTTGTCATCCACCACCTTAAACCCTGGTGCAAGCTGGTTAAGCTCGGGCAACTTACCCATCAAGGTGACACTCTGGCCGCCCATTTTGACTTCAGCTGCCACTTTCCCTTCTGTCGCCATAGCCGAGGCGCTCGCCAAGGCCAATACACACACGGCACTCCACTTTGTCAGTTTCAACATAGTTTTCTCCCTCAATTCTGGTTCAAATTCATCCTGGCTAATATAACGCATTGTCAGAATACAGGTAAAAAAAGACCGGCATCAGCCGGTCTTTGTCCAAAGCTGAACTTACTTGGAAGGCAGCTCTTTGACATGCAGATCCATCTGAGGATATGGAATGCCAATGCCGTTTTCGTCCAGAGACTGTTTAATCTGCTCCATAAGTTCAAAGTAGACCCCCCAGTAATCAGCGGACTTCACCCAAGGGCGAACCACATAGTTAACCGAAGAGTCAGCCAGTGTGTGCAGACCCACAGTATAGCCAGGCTCTTTCAGTACTTTCTCGTGGTTATCGAGAATGCCTGTCAGTATTTGCTTGGTATGACGGATATCGGCATCGTAAGAAACCCCAATCACCAGATCGATACGGCGCTTGTCCATAGCAGAGTAGTTGGTGATGCTACCATTCATGATAGTGGAGTTGGGCACTATGATGACCTTGTTGTCCGGCGTTTTCAGACGGGTAGAGAAGATGGTGATTTCATCTACAGTACCGGCAACACCTGCGGCTTCAACATAGTCACCCACACGACAAGGGCGGAACAGTACCATCAAGACACCGGCGGCAAAGTTGGACAGTGAGCCCTGCAGCGCCAAGCCCACGGCCAAACCGGCGGCACCGAGAACTGCAACCAGAGAGGCAGTCTGAATGCCTAGCTGCCCCAAGGTAGCGATAACGGTAAATACAAACACCACGGCCCAAGCCATGTTGGCGACGAAGGAAACCACTGTCTGATCTATCTTGCGCTTGCCCAACATTTTAGCCGTGACTTTCTTGGCCACATTGGACAGATACTTACCGACAAAGAAAATGACAATGGCAAGCAGTATCTTGATGCCATAGGCCGCGATTAACTCGGGCGCTTGTTTGAACAGCCCTTCGAGATTTTCCATTGAAATACTCCCTTAAAAACCTTATTTAACTTACTTTTTTAAATCGACCACAAACTCAACCCTACGGTTAAGGCTGCGACCCGAGACACTAGTATTATCGGCGGCAGGCTGCTTACTGCCATATCCGCGGGTACTGAATTGCGCCCCCGGAAAACCATAATCTTCAATCAGTACCATTTTGGCACTTTCGGCCCTGGCTTCAGACAAAGGTTGATTTATGGCATCTGAACCGCTGATGTCGGCATGTCCTTCAATGCACAAGTTTACCTTATATTGATGAAGAAAAGCTTTCATTCTGGCAAGTTGCGGCCACTGAGCCAGGGGGATCTGCGCCGAACCCAAGTCAAAATACAGCCTTACTGGATTGGCTGTACCGCATTTGGGGGGATAGACACCACCTGACGTTGTCGGTAAACAGATATCCGTCAGGGAGACGGCCTTGTCCAAGACACAACCATTGGCGCTCACAGCTACCTGTGCCGGGGTATCGGGACAGGCATCTTTAGCGTCAGGGACACCATCACTGTCAGAATCTTCCCAGGCAAGTACAGCGCTGCTCAGCAACAGCAGAGGAATAAACCCCGCCAAGCCCAAATAACGGTTCACTCAGGCCTCCCTAACTATCAATCCTTCATCTGTATAGATGAGTTCCAGGCAGAACACAATCCGCCGCCGGTTCACTTGGCTTTAGTGCGCCAAGTCACAGGTCACTTGCTAACGCATTGTATAATCGTCTGTAATTTTAGCCAAGATAAACCAGTATCTGCGGTAAAGAGTCGCTACTACAGCAGAAATCTCCTACATATAGTTGCCTTTTTATTAAACACCTTGCTGATATGGGCCGACATACTTGAGCCGCAAACTGTCATAGAACCAGTTAAACAAGGGGTTGTAGCAAAAGAAGAACACCAGAATACCGGCCTCGATAAAGAAAGCGTTGAGCAAGCTGGTTTCCAGCGCCCAAGCAATAGCGGGAACCGTCACCAGAATGAGTCCGCCTTCAAACCCCAGGGTATGCAATAACCTGAGCCCAATACCACGGGCATCACGGTTATTGCCATAAAGCCGGTCAAACCCCAGGTTGTACAAGTAGTTCCACACAATGGCACACAAACTTAAGAAAACACTCACGCCTGCCATGGTGCCCACTGCGCTGCCTGTGGCCCAGGAGGCAACCGGGATTAATAGAATAAGGGCTATGGCTTCGAATAGCAGCGCCTGAAAAATACGTTCTTGAGTAGTCATGCTTATTTCCATTCTGATTAACAGGCCGCGGATTATCATCTATCATCAAGATACATAAAAGTTAGATACCATCACCAATAGTGATATGTTAACCACAGAACAATTAGAAGCTTTTGTCGCCAGTGTCGAGACGGGCTCCTTTTCAGCCGCCGCCAGACAACTGGGTAAAGTGCAATCCGGTATTAGCCAGCAGATAATGAATCTGGAGCTGGATACCGGGCTGCAACTCTTTGACCGCAGCGGTCGTTATCCCCAATTGACCGCGGCTGGGCATCACCTGTTGCCCTACGCCAAAGCCGTGTTGGCTCAGCACCGCAGATTGGCTCAACAGGTATCCGGTTTGGGCAGTGACACATCAATGGAAGTGATTCTGGCGGTTGATGAAGGGATCCCCTACAACCGCCTCGGCGATCTGCTCAGGCAACTGGAGCTAGAGTTTCCGCAAATTTGCCTGAGTTTGCTGTGCGCCTCGAGCAAAGATGTGATTGCTCTGGTCAAGGAAGGCAAAGCCACTGTGGGCCTGCTGTTTAGTGAACCGGTTTACCCCGAAACCCTGGACTTTGAAACCATAGGCACTGTGACTTTTGAGTTACTGGTCAGCCCCAAACACCCCTTGGCCGAGATACGTGCCATGCATACGGATATTCTCAAACTGCACAGACAACTGGTCATAGGCAGCAAATACTCGAGTAATTTCTGGTTCGATCAGGTGCACTCGCCGGATGTTTGGTTTGCCGACAACTATTACGTCCTGTTGGAGCTGGCCAAACAAGGGTTTGGTTGGGCACTGCTGCCAAGGCCTTTGGCTCAGGAAGCAATGAGTAAGGGGGAATTACAGGCCGTAAAGCTGGATTTTGAAGTAGGCGGCTGGCAGGCCAATGTGGATGTACTCCAGTCATCGGCCAGTCAGGTGTCTAGAGTCAATGTCAGAATGCGGCAACTACTGCGTGAACTGCTTAAAAAACAATAAAGCGGCTTTATGCCGCTTTATTCCAATATTGAATTCCCACATTGTGCCCGTGTGGATCAGAGGTTATTTTTCCACCTTGGGCGGGAAGTTGCTCATTACACTGGCTACCGCCTCGTTAACCTTGGCAATTCGCTTTTGCGGAGTATCGCTATCGCGAATAGTGTCAGCCACTGAGCCACGCCAGATGAGCTTGCCGGACTTGGCGTCGACCAGATCCACAATCAAGGTACCGACTTCATATTCGCGTACTGTGGTTTGGGTCTGCATATTGCCGCCCCAGCCCCAACCCGGCCCCCAATATGGGTTGTAACCATAGTTGGTGTTGAAAGTGTCGACATTGATTTTCTTGTCTACCTTGGTCAGATAGTTAACCAGGATATCGGCGTTTTCCTTGGTAGCAATCTGCAGGCCCTTTTGTGCCAACTGCCGATCCAAGGCATCACGTACTCGCTGATCCATCAAACCATCCAGATGATAGCTGGTGTCTTCGGATTGCTTTTCCACCCAGGCATAACTCTTGTACTGGCTGAAGTTCACACCCGGGTCATAATCCCAGCCAGTATTCAGTGTACTACAAGCACTTAGCACCAGTGCCATTGCGGCTGTTATCAGATACTTCATCGAAATTTCCTCGTTTACCCAGGCCAGGAAACGGCCATAAAAACCCATGAAATCAGCTTACATTTCAATCTTCTGCTCTACAACCGAATTTAACAAAATTTAGTTTACCGATTCAGCTTGACTTCAGCATAGCACCAAATGATAATGATTATCATGTAGATTAAATAGTGAATGACTCATGCTTTGGTATCTCGCATTCTTTATTATTGCCAGTGGCGTTTTGCTGACTCGAAATTCTCTGCTGCAACAGGCGCAGGAACTGGCCGGAATAGGCAGCATCAATCAAGCCAGGCGTTTGCTTATCCTGCCGCTGCTCATTCTCGGTTGGCTCGGTGCCAGATTGGTCGAGCAACAGATTTCACCTTTTGATCTGGCCGCTTTCGGCTTCGTCCTGACGACACTGACACTACTGGTGCCCAAGCTAAGAATACTGATGCTGCCCTGCGCCTTTTTATCTGTGGTGGCAGTGCTTGGCGGAATACTGCTTTCCTGACATCTTCTTGTGATTGCCGGCTTCCAAGCCGGTGGCTGATATTGTTCCCTGCACAATTTCAGTTTTTTACCAGCCACCTTAATGGTGGCTTTTTTTTGATTTCAGCGGCTTGGAGCAAGCCATTGGGCGCTTAGGCTAAATCTGCTAGACTGCGCCCATAAGCCATAGATCAGCATCAACAATGAAAACAGATCCCAATGTCAGTTTGGTATACAGTACCGACAAAGGCCGTATTAGCCAGCCCAAGGAACAAGCCACAGTCCCGACATCCGATGGTATCGTCCGGATCCACAAGGACAGCAAGGGCCGCAAAGGCAAAGGTGTTTCAGTAATCAAGGGGCTGGGACTGGACGCCAAGGCGCTGAAAGATCTGGCGCAAAAACTCAAGAAGCAATGCGGTTGCGGCGGCACAGTAAAAGCGTTCGACATCGAGATCCAGACCGACAATCGTGAGCAACTCCAGGGCCTGCTGGAGAAGCTGGGCTACAAGGTGAAGCTGGCCGGCGGCTGACAGGCAACAAGTACCAGGAGCAGTATGATGGACAGTTTGCAAAATCATTTTCTTATCGCCATGCCTTCGCTCGATGATACTTTCTTCGAGCGTTCGCTCATCTATGTGTGCGAGCACGACAGCAAGGGCGCCATGGGACTCATGGTCAATCGTCCCATAGGCATTGAGGTTGATGAGTTACTGCTGCAGATGGAGCTGGCAGAAGAGGTATCTCTCAAGCCTTCAATAGACAACAGCGTACTGGTAGGCGGTCCGGTGAACCCGGAGCGGGGCTTTGTACTGCACAGCAGTCAACCCTATTGGGCCAACAGCACTGCCATCAATGACGAGATAATGTTGACCAGCTCACGGGATATTCTCACCTCTCTTGGCACCTCAAAGGCGCCGGAGCATTTTCTGGTGGCGCTGGGATACGCTGGCTGGAGCCGCCACCAGCTGGAACAGGAACTGGCGGAAAACAGCTGGCTGACCATTCCCGCCACACCCGAGATACTGTTCAATACTCCCCATGAGCATCGCTGGCTCAAGGCCACCCAATCACTGGGATTCGATATCTGGCAAATGTCCAGCCAGATGGGACACGCTTGATTACAGAGGCAAAATGACTGCAAAAACCGTACTGGGCTTCGATTTCGGCACCAAAAGCATAGGCATAGCCATAGGTCAGCAGTTGACCGGCAGTGCCAGCCCACTGACATCCATCAAGGCAGTGGATGGTATTCCCGATTGGCAGCAGATAGCGGCTTTAATCGAAGAATGGCAACCGGATCTCGTGGTGGTGGGACTGCCACTCAATATGGATGGCACAGAGCAGGAGATGACCCAGAGAGCCCGTAAGTTTGCCAACCGTATTGCCGGGCGCTTCGGTGTCAAGGTGGCCACCCAGGATGAACGTCTGACCACGGCCGATGCCAAGGCCAGATTATTTGAACTCGGTGGCTTCAAGGCGCTGACCAAGGGCCAGATCGATGCCGTCTCTGCTGTGCTGATCATCGAAAGCTATTTCGAGAACCAGTACTGAAACCTCTGCGGCTTAAAGACCCCCGGGGAGTTCAAGCCGCAGCTGGTCCAATCTTATTTCGGCTTCCTCAGGAATGAGTCTCATCTGGATCGGCCCTAGATCCTGCCCCCACAAGCTATCAGGGCCTTTTGCCGGCCAACTGTCTGAGCCCCTGCAGCAAAACCTCCATATCCTCACCATCGGTATAGATATGCGGCGAAAAGCGAAAGCCAAATCTTGGGCGCAAGTCTGTCTTGATCCCCAATCTGTTGAACACTTGCTGCGCCGCCTGCCTATCGGCGAAATCGACTACCACAGTGCCACTGCGCTCGCCGCTGATATTGGGCGTCACCACCTTGAGTTCATGACTCAGGGCACAATCCAGGATCCCCTGCCTCAGGCGCTGATTGTGTTGATAAATTTGACTATCGCCGAAAGCGCGCAGCTGCTGTAGTGACGCCGCTGCCAGCATGTAAGGCAATACGGAAGGCGTGCCCCCCCAAAACCTTTTTGCTCCCTTGGCATAGCGGAAGTCATGGATATCGAACTCAAACGGCGCCTCATGGGAGAACCATCCCAGATCCACAGGCTCCAGCGTCTGGGCCAACCTATCGCTGAGCCATAAAAAGGCCGCCCCCGGGCCAGCGCAACACCATTTAACGCAGGACCCCAAGACAGCATCAGCCTGCCACTGCCCCAAATCTATCGGTATGACTCCGAGAGACTGGGCAATATCCACCACAGTCATTACTCCTAAGCTTCGGGCCAAAGCGCAAATTTCACTCACTGACTGTAACTGACCGGTTTCAGAAATGGCATGGGTGATAAAGGCCAGCGCCACATCCTCTCCCAAAGCCTGTTGCCACTGACTCAAAGACACCAGCCCGGCTTGCGGCTCAAGCAACTGCAGGCGGTAGCCCTTCTTCTCGGCCTGTTGCAGTACAAACCCCATGGAGGGGAAATCCAGTTCAGTGGCCAAGATCCGCTGACCGGGCTTGGCATTCGGCAGGGCGCCGACCAGCTTGGATAAAGCCGAAGAGAGATTCAGCTGCGGGCAAAAGCCACTGGCGGGAACTCGGGTAAAAGCCGCAAGTTGCTGCAAAAACAGCTCAACCCCCTCGAGCCACACAGGCCAGGCGTCACCGCCTTGATGCTTCCAGGCGCCGAGAAACTCGCTGACCGCAGCTTCGCAGCCCTTTGGCATGGCGCCCACAGAGTGGGACAAAAAATAGTGCCCTTCGGGCAGATGAAAACGCGATTTCAACGACATTCCAGGCTCCTCAGTCGGCAATCGAGTCGCGTTTGACACCGTAAACACCGCCCCAGATATCTGTCATCTGACCGCGAATTTGCCACAGTTTAGGGAAAAACTGCATCTTCATACCTGAGTTAAGGATTTCAGTGCTGCGCCCCTTCAGCGACATGCTGTCTATGCCTATGCTTCTGTGGATGAGTTTGATGTGATGGTAACGGAAGTGCTGAAACAGCTGGTCGTACTCTATCATGGCCTCGGCCACCATATAGCTTTCATCATGACGGTATTCACTGTTGTATATCTGCTCGACCGTCAGCCCCTTTTGCTCAAGGTAGACTCGCTCAAAGGTGAGCCACAGCGGCTTATAAAGCTGCAACAGGGTTCTGAATCCCGGTGATTCCTGACCGCTGCCGTTGCCCAGTTGCAGTCGAATGGCCTGATAATCCTTGATGGACATAGTGTCGAGAATACTCAGTTGCTCGATAAGAAACCCCATCGCCTTATGTACCCTGGCAAACAGGGTCAACACCTTGAAGGTCTCCCCTGCGGCCATACGCTCATCAATCTCCAGCAGGGTGTAACAGATGAGCTTCATCCACAACTCCTCCGACTGATGCACTATTTGAAACTGCAGCTCATCGGCGTTACACAGCTGCTCATAGGGCTTCTGACAGCTGAGCAATTTGGGAGTATTGAGGTACTTTTCATAATCCAGTCGACCCTCTCCGGCCATGCTGGCATATATCTGCTCGCGATCCATGATGCCTTATCCTTATTATTGTTTTGTTAACCATAAATTAACATTCAACTTGCCAAGCTAAGGCATAGCGTGGCAGGCAACAAGGGCAGCGAAGCGATCCGCAAAGAACAGCAGTGTCAAATATTGTTGGCAGGGCTGCCGGACTGCAGCCCTGATTAGGGGGGAGGAAGAATGCTTACAGATAGGGACGAACCAACTCCGCCATCATCTCTATATGGCGCGGTCTGTCGTTGAGCGCCGCTATATAGCGGAATGACTTACCACCGGCCTGTTCGAAAAACTCACGGTTCTGCCCGGCAATCTCCTCCAGAGTTTCCAGGCAGTCGGCGCTGAATGCAGGACAGGCAACGGCTACATCTGTGATCCCCTGCTTTGGCAGAGCCATCATGGTTTCATCCGTGTAAGGGCCCAGCCATTTGGCCTTGCCGAAACGAGACTGGAAGCTGCTGATCACATCATCCTCTGCCAGCCCAAGACGTTCGGCCAACAATCTTGAGGTCTTGATACAGAAGCAGTAGTAAGGGTCGCCCAGCTTGAGATTCCGCTCCGGCATACCATGGTACGACAGCACCAGTTTCTGCGGTTTGCCGTGTTGGGCAAAGTCTGCTTCGATGGACTCGGCCAGCGCATCGATAAACAGCGGATTATCGTGGTAGGTATGGATAAAGTGCAGCGACGGCAGGTAACGCCATTGAGTCAACTCTTTGGCTATGGCATCAAATGCAGAGCCCGTGGTAGGGCCGGCATATTGAGGATAAAGCGGCAGCACAACCAGTTTATCAACCCCTTGATTGTGCAGGCGTTTGAGCACATCGCCCACCGCCGGGTTGCCGTAACGCATCGCCAAGGCAACTTCGGCTTCAACGCCTTCGGCCTTGAGTTTTTCTGCCAAGGCCTGGGTCTGGCGCTCACTGATATCCATCAGTGGCGAGCCCTTATCAGTCCACACCTCACGGTAAAGGGCCGCCGATTTGGCCGGCCTGACCCTGAGAATAATGCCATGGAGAATAAGCTTCCACAGCGCCTTGGGGATCTCCACCACCCTGGGATCGGAGAGAAATTCGGCCAGATAACGCCTCACCGCCGCGGGTGTCGGTGCGTCCGGCGTCCCCAGATTCAACAGCAATATCCCGGTTTTACCACGCCCGGCGTGGCCCTTGTCTTTATCAAGACCGATAAACTTAGCCAAAATCACCTCAGATAGAAAACGAATAAGTCAGATATTAAAGCACAGATTCAATCGCTTTGATCAATTCATCACTATCGGGTTTGACTCTGGAGTTAAAGCTCTGCACCTGTTTACCGTCGCCACTGACCAGGTACTTGTAGAAGTTCCACTTGGGCGCGCCGGCCTGCTGCCCCAGATAGGCAAATACCGGGTTCACATCACTGCCACGAACCGCAGAGGTAGCCACCATGGTAAAGGTCACGCCATAGTTGATGTAGCACACCTTGGCGGTATCTTTCTCTTCGTTTTCTTCCTGGAAGAAGTCATCGGATGGGAAACCTATCACCACCAGCCCGCGCTCGCGGTAGTCCTTATGCAGGGCTTCAAGCGCTTTGAATTGAGGCGTAAAACCACAATTGCTGGCGGTATTGACCAGAAGCACAGGTTTACCTTGGGTGAGTTCACATAGGTCGACAGACTCCTGGGAATGGAGCTTTCTCAACTTGATATTGAGGTAATCGGGGCACTGACCGGCAACAGCCGCCGTGGGCGCTAAAGCCAATGCTGTAAAAGCCAGCCTCTTCAATGCAGGCCCGGTTAAATTCAATCTTGCCAAGGGCTTGAACACCTTCACCATAACACCTCCATTTGTTTTTATTCTTACCAGCTTCAGCCGTTAAAAGTAGAAGCCAACATTGATATTCAGCCTTGAATGCCAGCTGCTGTCGCCTTCGGCAATACCTATGCCGGGGCCGTTGACAAACCACATGTTTTTACCGGCGATCCAGTCCACGTAGGAGTAAAACTTACCGGCGCTGATGGCGCATCCTGTGACATTCTGCACCGAATCATCCAACCCGGTACCCGAGGCAAATACCTGGCTGTAGTCGTTATAACAGTTGAGCTGAGTGATAGGGCCCCAATCAACATCTATGGTGCGCGAAAGGTTAAATGTGAGCACATCGGCCTCGGCCGCTATCTCAAACGGGTAGGCAAAGGCCGACAGTGCCAAACGCTCGCCTGGCATGTCATAGTCATAATGCAGATACTGCACCTGAGTCTGCCAGGCGTGCCAATCCATTTGCCAATGGGCTGCTACCGCCAAGCCATCTGTGTCTTCACCGGCAACGGCGCCGGCCATTGGCTTGTAGTCCAAACGGCTATATTGCACAGAAGCGCCCAGTTTATGGGCAAACTCGCCATACTTCAGGCTGCGCTCGACTCTGGCGTTAAACTGCCCTGCCTCTTCATAGGGGGCGTTTTCTGTGGTGGCGACATCGAAGGAATAGCGCTTGAAGCGGCTACCGTCGCCATATTCATCATTGGCAAACCAGGCGAGATCGTAGCGCCAGCCGTCCTTGTTGTACTGCCAGTGAATACCAGCATCATAGTCGTCTTCAAAGCCGAGATAATAAGTCGCGCCGAACCAGAAGGAATGAGCCGCATAGGGCAGCAAACCGAAAGGCACCTGGGTGACCCCGAGGCGAATGTCCGAGTTTTCTGAAAAGCGATAGCCAAAGAAGGCATGCTGGATCACATCCTGATCCTGATACCAGCGGTACTGAGCCGACGCGAACAGTTCTCCGTTATCGTATTTGACATCGGCGCGAAACAGCTCGAACTCCAACTTGGCATCGTCATCATAGTCTTTCCAGCCATAGTTGACTCGTACCGCCCCGCCGATATCCAGCTCGTCGGAAACCGGCACGGCCGCGGCCGGCAGAGTGAAACAACCGGCCAGAGCCAGACCCAAAGCTGAAAATAAAGTGGTTTGCTGCAATTGCATTCCCCTTCCATCCTTTTCACAAAACAGGCGCAACACAATAACAAAAAGATAGCTCTTTTTCGAACAATCCACTCAATACAAACAAAAAAGGCGTCATTCCGACGCCTTTTGCAGTGCTTTCCCACTAATCCATATCCAGGGTAACTCCCTCCATGAAACCTGAGTTGCCGGTGTCATTGCTGTGGAGTTTAATCATGAGTCGCAGGTCGTTTGGCGAGTCGGCATGATGCAGTGCATCGGCGTAGCTGATCTCCCCTTCACAGTAGAGCTTGAACAACGCCTGGTCGAAGGTTTGCATCCCCTGCTCGTTGGACTTGGCCATGGTATCCTTGAGCACGTGCAGTTCGTTCTTTTGAATAAGACTGGCCACCCTGGGGGTGTTGATCAGCACTTCGATGGCGGCGCGCCGGCCGCTGCCGTCCACCTTGGGCACCAACTGCTGGGCCACAATACCGCGCAAGTTAAGCGACAGGTCAAATAGCAGTTGTTGGTGCTTACTCTCTGGCACCAGGTGCATGATGCGATCCAGCGCCTGGTTGGCGTTGTTGGCGTGCAGGGTTGCCATACACAAGTGGCCGGTTTCGGCGAACGACAGGGCAAACTCCATGGTTTCCTGGGTACGGATCTCACCGATAAGGATAACGTCCGGCGCCTGGCGCAATGAGCTCTTGAGCGCCGCATCAAACGACTCGGTATCTATACCCACTTCCCGCTGGGTGATAATGCTCTTGCCGTGTTGGTGAACAAATTCCACCGGATCTTCGATGGTGAGTATGTGTCCCCTAGCATTAGCATTACGGTAACCGATAAGTGCCGCCAGCGAGGTGGACTTACCCGTACCGGTTCCCCCGACCATGATCACCAATCCGCGCTTGCTCATTACCAAGTCTTTGAGAATGGGCGGCAGGTACAGCTGCTCCACAGTAGGGATCTTGGTTTCGATACGCCGCATCACGCAGCCCGCCGACTCCCGTTGCCAGAAGGCACTGACCCGGAAACGCCCCAGCTCTTTGGCGCCCACGGCAAAGTTACATTCGCGGGTCTCGTGAAACTCCTTTTTCTGCTCCGGCGTCATCAAAGACTCAACAAACTCCAGCGACTGCGCCGGGGTAAAGGCGTTTTCCGCCAGCGGCCTGAGTTCACCGTCCACCTTGGCACTGGGAGGAAAGGCGGCGGTAATAAAGAGATCCGAGGCCTTGCGATCCACCATGGCTTTGAGAAAAGGTCTGACTTCCATGGGAACTCCTTAGAAATTCGCTTGTTTGTTGGAGCTCTTGGCCATGGCATCTTCCCGACTGATCAAGCCGCGATTCACCAGGTTCTGCAGGCTCTGCTCCAAGGTTTGCATACCATGGGCCATACCGGTTTGGATAGCAGAATACATCTGTGCCACCTTGTCCTCACGGATAAGGTTTCGGATAGCCGGGGTTCCCATCATGATCTCATGGGCCGCCACCCGGCCGCCGCCAACTTTCTTGATCAGGGTCTGGGAGATAACCGCCTGCAACGACTCAGACAACATGGTACGCACCATGTCTTTCTCGCCTGCGGGGAATACGTCAACCACACGGTCAATGGTCTTGGCCGCCGAGGTGGTGTGCAAGGTACCGAACACCAAGTGGCCGGTTTCTGCCGCGGTCATCGCCAGGCGTATGGTTTCCAAATCCCGCATCTCACCGACCAGGATGACATCCGGGTCTTCACGCAGGGCGCTTCTGAGGGCGGCGTTAAAGCTGTGGGTATGGCGGTGCACTTCCCGCTGGTTGATAAGACATTGCTTGTTTTGGTGCACGAATTCGATAGGGTCTTCAATGGTGAGAATATGATCGTGACGGTTCTCATTGACGTAATCTATCATCGCCGCCAGGGTGGTACTCTTACCCGAACCTGTGGGGCCGGTTACCAGCACCAGGCCGCGAGGATATGAAGCGATTTTCTTGAAGATTTCCGGCGCGCCCAGTTGTTCCAAAGTCAAAATGTCGCTGGGAATAGTACGAAAAACCGCTGCGGCGCCGCGGGACTGATTGAAGGCATTGACACGAAAACGCGCCAGATTGGGAACTTCAAAGGAAAAGTCGATTTCCAGAAACTCTTCATAATCCTTACGCTGCTTGTCATTCATTATGTCGTAGACAAGTCTGTGAACCCCTTGGTGATCAAGCGCAGGGACATTAATCTTTCTGACCTCGCCGTCGACGCGTATCATGGGAGGCACACCGGCCGACAGGTGCAGATCCGAAGCGTTATGCTTTACACTAAAGGCCAATAATTCAGTGATTTCCATAGTTTGGGATATCCGTTCAACCAAAAAGTTTACATCATGACAACAATAGCAGACAGACTGGCGCTAGCCCAGCGCAGGATAGCTCAAGCGGCGCAAATTTCGTCCCGAAATGCAAGCGAGATCAAGCTGCTGGCTGTCAGCAAGACCAAGCCGGTCGCCGACATTGAACAAGCTTATGCCGCCGGGCAACGTTGCTTTGGCGAAAACTATGTCCAGGAGGGGCAACAGAAAGCCATGGAACTGGCGCAGCGCTGTCCCGATATAGAATGGCACTTTATCGGCCCGCTGCAATCCAATAAATCAAGAATTGTCGCCGAGCACTTCCATTGGATGCACACCCTGGAGCGGGAAAAAATTGCCCGCCGCCTGTCGGAGCAGCGCCCAGAAGGCATGCCACCACTGGAAATCTGCATCCAAATCAATGTTTCGGGTGAAGATTCCAAAGCAGGAATAGCAACACAGAGCGAGATGTTTCAGTTGGCAAGCCTGGTGGACTCATTGCCCAACCTCAAACTCAGGGGACTGATGACAATTCCCAGTGCCGGTGAAGGCCCAAGGCTTGAGGCGGAGCTGTCGCACATGCAGCAACTGTTTGCCGAGCTGAAGCTCAAGTTTCCACAGGTGGATACCCTGTCCATGGGTATGAGTCAGGATCTTGAGCTCGCCATAGCCAAGGGCTCTACCATGGTCAGAGTCGGTAGCGCTATTTTCGGCGAGCGGAACTACGGCTGATAAACCAGTCAATAAGATCTGAGATTGGCCGCTGAGACCTTGTTTTTGATAGTATTGGCCCAAATACTAATATCTCCCGCACGGTCAAACCCGATGCGGGATACACTCCAATCACAAGTGACAGGGGACAGCATGGCTCAAAAGAAAATCTGTTTTATCGGCGCCGGCAATATGAGCCGCAGTATCATCAGCGGGCTGGTGGGCAGCGGTTATCCGGCTGAATTGATCCAGGCCAGCAACCCAAGCACAGGTAAACTCGATGCCCTCAAGCGCGATTTCGGCATCCTCACCACCACAGACAACCAAGCCGCCTGTGACTGGGCCGATATCATAGTGCTGTCGGTCAAACCGCAACTGATGCAGCAGGTGTGTGAGCAACTGGCAACACTGCCGCTGGCCGACAAACTGTTTATTACCATAGCGGCAGGGATCCCGGCCGCCAGATACAATGACTACTTCGGCCAGCAGATTAAGCTTATCCGCACCATGCCCAACACCCCAACCCAACTTGGCTATGGCATGACAGGCCTTTATGCCGCAAGTGGGGTTGAGCAGGCGGATAAAGATCTTTGCCAGCAGATTATGGCCAGTGGCGGCGAGACCCTGTGGGTAGACAAAGAAGCGGATCTCAATTTGGTGATCGCCTTGGCGGGCAGCTCTCCGGCCTATTTTTTCCTGTTTATGGAAGGCATGATGGATGCGGCCAAAGAGCTGGGGCTGGATGAATCCAAGGCTCGGTTACTGGTGCAGCAGGCGGCTCTGGGGGCCTCACAGATGGTGATTCAAAATCCTCAGCTGAGCGCCGGCCAACTGCGGCAGAATGTCACCTCCAAGGGCGGTACCACCCATGAGGCGGTGGAAACCTTCCAGCGAAGTGATCTCAAGGGACTGATCAAGCAAGCAATGAATAACTGTATTGCCAGGGCTGAAGCCATGGCCAAAGAATTCTAAACGACCCAAGGGCGAAACTTTTCATGAATGAAGCATTGATTTACCTGATTACAGTCGTATTCGACCTCTATTTTATGGTAGTCATACTGAGGATCTGGCTGCAGCTGGTGCGGGCAGATTTTTATAACCCCTTCAGCCAGTTTATCGTCAAGGCCACCCATCCTATTGTGGCGCCCATGCGGCGGATACTGCCCTCCATAGGCAGTCTGGATACGGCCTCTGTGGTGCTGGCACTGCTGGTGGTAGTCGCCAAAATACTCTTGCTGACTCTGATGGCGGGCGAAGACTTCAACCTGGTTGCAACCTTGATTTTTGCCCTGGTGTCCTTGTTCAAAAAGGCCGGGGTATTGCTGTTCTGGATCCTGATCATTCGCGCTATCCTCAGTTGGGTCAGCCAGGGACGCAACCCGATTGAATATGTGATGATGCAGTTGACCGAGCCACTGCTGGCGCCCATTCGCCGCTTCCTGCCGCCCATGGGTGGGCTGGACTTGTCGCTGCTGGTGCTGATGGTATTGATGAATTTCGTCAACATACTGTTGGCCAAGACGATTCCTTTCTGGGCCATCGCTTGATGAAAGCCGTTAGCTGGGAGCAGCAGGATCTGCTGCTCAATCTCTATATCCAGCCCAAGGCCAGCCGGGATCAACTGGTTGGCCTGCATGGTGAAGAGTTCAAGGTGGCCATTACCGCGCCACCTGTGGACGGCAAGGCCAACGCCCACCTGACCAAGTATCTGTCCAAGGCCTTCAAGGTGCCCAAGGGGCAGATAGCCATAGTCAAGGGAGAACTGGGCCGCCACAAGCAGGTGCGTATTGAAGCGCCCAAGATACTGCCCGCTGAAATCGAGGCCTTGCTCTGATGCCATGGCAGCAGACAAGGGACTATAATCAATTCAACACACTTAACCTCAGGTAAAGCATTATGTTGCGCAAATTTTTGACCCTGCTTTTGTGTCTCGGCTCTCTGGCCGGTGTCGCCCAAGCCGAACAGAAGCAGACCGTCGGCCAGTTCGATATTCACTATATGGCGCTGGGCAGCACCTTTTTGACGCCATCCATCGCCAAGAGCTACGGCATAGAACGCAGCCGTTACACGGGTATCATCAATATCGCCGTATTGGATACCAGTGAAGAGGGCAATCCGGCAGTACCGGTCGAGATATCCGGCCTGGCCAACAATCTTATCGATGCCAGAATGCAATTGAAATTCCGCGAAATTCGCGAGGGTGATGCCATCTACTATATTGCCGAGGTGCCCTATCGCGACGATCAAGAGATTAACTTTCAAATCCTGATAAAACACGGCAACGAGCTCAACACCACTCTGGCGTTCAAACAGAAATTCTACGTCGATTGAGCAGCACATTCCGTCAATAGAGCGCCGCCGAATGAGCGGCGTTTTTTATGGCCGCCCCGAGTGGATATTGACTGCCGACTTAGAGAAACGACAACAGCCATTAGGGCTCAAACCTTCCACGGCTCTACTTGTTTTCGCACCTTTTCATTGTCGCTGAGTGAGTAAACTCTTTTGCAAAATGATACTATTGCCGGCATTGCGAAATAAGGAAAATCCAAGATGAAACAGATAGTGCTTGCCAGTGGCAACAAGGGAAAACTCAAAGAATTCGCCGAGATGTTCAACGCCTTCAATATTGAGGTGTTGCCACAAAACCAATTCGATGTGCCTGAAGTGGCGGAAACCGGCACCACTTTTGTTGAAAATGCCATTATCAAGGCGCGCCATGCAGCCGAAATCACCGGTCTGCCCGCTATTGCCGATGACTCAGGCCTCGAAGTTGATGCTCTGGACGGCGCTCCCGGCATCTACTCCGCCCGTTACAGTGGCGCCAACGCCACGGCCGAAGGCAATTACAACAAGCTGCTTGGCGCCATAGAGGCAACGCCAGCCCCCCGTACTGCCCGTTTCCAGTGTGTACTTGTGTATATGCGTCATGCCAAGGATCCGACTCCCATCATCTGCCAGGCCGCCTGGGAAGGGGAAATAGGTTTTGAACCCAAGGGCGACAATGGCCATGGTTATGATCCCGTATTCATTCCCTGTGGTTACCAGCAAACTGCCGCCGAGCTCAGCAGTGATGAAAAGAACCATCTCAGCCACAGAGGCAAGGCACTGAAATTGCTGCTTGAAGCCTTCAAACAACAGGGGATCCTCGGCTGATGCTGACGCTGCCACCGCTGAGTCTCTATATTCATATTCCCTGGTGTGTGCAGAAATGCCCTTACTGTGATTTCAACTCTCACGGAAAACAGGGTGAGCTACCGCAGCAGGAATATGTCGATGCCCTGCTTGGCGATCTCGACGCCGACCTGCACTATGTTCAAGGCCGGCAACTGCACAGCATATTTATCGGTGGCGGCACCCCCTCCCTGTTTGATGCTGCCCAGATAGGCAGGCTGCTGCAAGGCGTGAACCGGCGCATTGCCTTTGCCGATGACATAGAGATCACCATGGAGGCCAACCCAGGCACCCTGGAACATGATGACTTCAGCGCTTACCGCGCCGCAGGTGTCACTCGCCTCTCCATAGGTGTGCAGAGCTTTGCCAAAGACAAGCTCAACCTGCTGGGGCGAATTCACGGCAAGGATGAAGCCGTCAACGCCGCCAAAGGCGTTGCCGCAGCCGGATACCAGAGCTTTAACCTGGATCTGATGCACGGTCTGCCGAACCAGAGCTTTGAAGAGGCCATGGCCGATATCGACACGGCGGCGGCGCTCAATCCTCCGCACCTGTCCTGGTATCAGCTCACCATAGAGCCCAATACCCTGTTTCATTCACGCCCGCCGCAACTGCCGGACGATGAAGCGCTTTGGCACATCTATGAACAGGGCCAGCAAAGACTTGCAGCCCTTGGCTACCAGCAGTATGAAATATCCGCCTACGCCAAACCCGGTTTTCAGTGCCGCCATAACCTCAACTATTGGGAGTTCGGTGATTATCTGGGAATTGGTTGCGGCGCCCACGGCAAGCTGACGCTACCGGAGCAGGACCGCATAGTACGCACGGTAAAGATAAAACATCCAAAGGGTTATTTGGCCACAGAGGATTATCTATTTGAGGTAAGTGACGTGCTGCCGGAAGACAGGGCGCTGGAGTACCTGATGAACAGGCTGCGACTGATGAGCCCCATCCCCTGGAGCGAATTTGAAGCGCGCACCGGCGTTGCGGCCAACACCCTGGATAAAGGCATGCAGCAGGCCGCCGAGCGTGGGCTGGTGGAGATCACTCCCGGTTACTGGAAGCTCACCAACAAGGGGCATATGTTCGTCAACGATCTGCTGTCGCAGTTCTGTTAACTCCATCTCTTATTAGCCTCCTCTTGCTGCTGCCAAAGCGAAAGCAGCAAGAGGAAATATTTTCTAACATTTACGCCAATACTTAATTACCGTATTTCATTAGGATTAACTTCTTTAGACGCAAATGAGCCATAGCAATCGCGGTTTCTGTGCGTCTTTCCTGACTCGGGCCATCGTCATCCGGCCTGCCATTGCCAAGCAAAAAGGAAGTTGTCCATGCCGATAACCATAAGAAAAAGTCTGTTGACGCTGGCCCTTGGCGCCGTTTTAAGCAGCAGTTATCCCCTTCTCGCCCAAGCCTCTGTCTCCGGGCAGAGTAACCAAGCATCAAACCTGGCTCCTGAGGTCATCAAGGCCGAATCCGCCAAAGCCAACGCCCTGTTTGAAGCCATCTTTAACGAAGATGTCGCCGCCAGCCCGGTGCGGCAGACCTTTCTTGGTATCAAGACAGATTACGGCAAATGGGACTCACTGGGAGATGCGGCCGATTATGCCGCGCTTGCTCGCGCCAAGCAGCAGCTTGAGCGCTTGTCGCTACTGGATCCGACAAAGTTGGACTCACAGAGCAAGTTGAGCCTGGAGCTGTTGACCGCCAAGCTGCAACGCCAGATCCGCGATGATAAGTTTCGCCACTACAACTACCCGGTCAACCAGATGTACGGCATTCACTCGCTGGTACCTTCATTGTTGATAAACCAACACTCGATAGCCGACGAAGCCGATGCCCGCGCCTATATCAGCCGTATAACCGGGGTTCCTGAACTGTTCGAGCAGCTGATTACCGCCCTCGAGGTTCGCGCCGAGGAAGGCATAATCGCCCCCAAGTTCGTATTCCCCCACGTACTTTCAGACAGTCGCAATATTATTCATGGCGCGCCGTTTGATGGTGAGCCGGACAGCGCCATCTGGGCCGACTTCAAGAGCAAGTTGGCAAAACTCAAGCTGGATGAAGACACCCAAGATAAACTGCTGGATCAAGCCGCCATCGCCCTCAAAGAACAATTGAGGCCAGCTTACTAAAAGCTGATTGCCTATCTCGAAACCCTGGAAAAACGGGCCGACAGCAGAGATGGTGTCTGGAAATTCCCGAGCGGCAGCGCCTTCTACAACAATGCCCTGGCCAATACCACCACCACAGAGATGAGCGCCGATACCATTCATCAATTAGGGCTGGACGAGGTCGCCAGGATCCACGGCGAAATGCGCGCCATCATGGACAAAGTTGGCTTCAAGGGCGATCTCAAAGCCTTCTTCGAGTTTATGCGCCAGAATGAGGGCTTCTACTTCCCGGACAATGACGCCGGCCGCCGGGCCTACCTGAGAGAGGCCACCGCCCTTATCGATAACATGAACTCGCGCCTGGATGAAGTATTCAAGGTAAAGCCCAAAGCGCCTTTGATAGTCAAACAGGTGGAAGCCTTCAGGGAGAAGTCTGCCGGCAAGGCTTTCTACAACCAGCCCTCGGCCGATGGCAGTCGTCCGGGAACTTACTATGCCAACCTCTATGACATAATGGCTATGCCCAAATACCAGATGGAGGCACTGGCCTACCATGAAGGGATCCCCGGGCATCACATGCAGATAGCCATAGCCCAGGAACTGGAAGGACTTCCCAGCTTCCGTCGCTTCGGCTCTTACACGGCTTATATCGAGGGCTGGGGACTTTACAGTGAGTACTTCCCCAAGGAGATGGGGCTTTACAGCGATCCCTACTCAGACTTTGGCAGATTGGCGATGGAGCTATGGCGCTCCTGCCGTTTGGTGGTGGATACCGGGATCCATGCCAAGAAATGGACTCGAGAGCAAGCCATAGCCTATTACATGGACAACACTCCCAATGCCGAATCTGACGCAGTAAAAATGGTTGAGCGGCACATAGTTATGCCCTCGCAGGCAACCGCTTACAAGGTGGGGATGAACAAGATACTTGCGCTTAGAGCCTACGCCAAGGAGGTGCTGGGTGAGCGTTTCGACATTCGCGCCTTCCACACCCTGGTATTGCAAAACGGCCCCTTGCCGCTGGATGTACTTGAGCAGGAAGTAAAAGACTGGGTGGCCGCGCAAAGCCAGGCTTGAAACTGAATCAACTGCCGCTCCCGTGAGCGGCTTTTTTATGCGCTTGATTCCGTTCTGAAAACAGGCATAAAAATACCCCGGCCACCTGGGCCGGGGTAAACCAAAATCAGGATGATGGTTTTAAGGCCGACATTGTTTTAGTTCGAAAACCTGGGTCGGCATTGATAAGGGCTTAACACTCTGTGTTGAACCAAGCAGTCTACAGCAGGAGGGGTCAGTCCCACGGCACACCCGTATGTTGGTTCCACCCGAATCAACTGCAACCATTGTATTTATTTCAGAACAGACTGCAACAAGATTATTAAAAACCTTTAGGATTCACTAAACAATAAAGCGATAAAAAAACCAACAAAACCTCAATATCTACATGATATAAAAACAAAAAACACCCAAGCGGAACTTGAGTGTTTTTCATTGTTCTATTATAAGAACGATATTTCTTTATTTTTCCTGACGCAGGGCAAACAGATCTGCGTATTTTTTGTCCCAATAGGGTGGTGTACCTATGTGATCCTTAATGAACTCGATAAAGGCACTCACCTTGGGAGCCAAGTGTTTACGTCTTGGATAAACCGCCTGCAGCGGCAGATGATGGGTCAGTTGCCAATCGGGAAGTAGAGGAACCAGAGTGCCTTTTTCTATTTCATCTTCCAGCAGATAACTGGCGAGATAAACCACCCCAAGCCCACTGACAGCGGCAGACTTGAGCGCCGGCGCATTGTCGACTCTGAAATTACCCGAAACCCCTATCTCACAGTAGTCATCGCCCTTCTTGAATTGCCAGACGCTGTGCTCATGCCATTCACCGTGGTAAACCAAACAGTTGTGCTCCACCAGCTGCTCCGGCCGGGCCGGCATACCGTGGGCCGCAACATACCCGGGGGATGCCACCAGCAGGAACTGACACTTCATCAGCGGGCGGGCCACCATACCCAGAGGCAGTTGCTCTGACATGGTCAGCAGCAGATCCAGGCCTTCACTGACCACATCAACCTTATGGTCCAACAGGCTCACCTGCAGCTCGAGATCCGGGTGACGGGTCATAAACTCGGGCAGTGCCGGAATAATATGCATGGTGCCGAACGACTGGGAGATCCCTACCTTGAGCACGCCTCGGGTGGCATCATTGAGGTTGTGCACACTGGCCACCGCCTGATCCGCATCCCGCAGCAGTTCTTCCCCCTGCACATACAGCAGATTACCGGCTTCGGTGAGGCTTAAGCTACGGGTCGTTCGCTGGATCAACTGGATCCCGAGTTTATGTTCAAGATCGGCAACCTGGGTACTGACCTTGGATTTGGATATTCCAAGCCTGCGCGCCGCGGCACTGAAGCTGCCGGCACGGGCGACATGAGTGAAAATAGCGATAGGTTCTAACAGTTCTAACATGAAAGTCGCCTTAAGCCGTTTACAACACTGGTAAAAGCTTTCCTGGAAAAGCGACGGGCCTCACCGTCAAGACCCCAAAATGGGGTGTGGGCTGCCGGGTTTTGGAAAGCGCACTGGGTAGAGTCACTGAGTCCTGACTTGGGTGTCAGTTTTATTATTTTTGCGAAGTATACCAATTCTTTCTTATTGACTCTAACCCAAGGATAGCCTTGAGCCAAAAAAACCGCCGCAGTGATGGCATAATCGACAGACAACCAATAAAAAACCCCTGTATCAAGGGAGGGGAAGATACAGGGGGAATCACCAGCTTAAATCTTATTGCTGCAGTTCAACCTTGCCGGACAGTACCTGGAATTCGCCCAGTTCAGGGATCTGCTTGCGTAACTTGTCTTCCAGCACCACCAAACGTTGGAAGTTGTCGCAAAGCGCGTCGGCTCTCTGCTCCATCTCCTGGGCGCGGGACTCCATTTGCACTTCAATATCCTTGCCCATCTTTTCCATCTTCTGGCTGAAGGCATTGATCTTCTCATCAAAGGTTTCGCCCTCACCTGACATCATGGCGCTGCCCATGGCCATCATCAAACTGCCTAGCGACTGCTGTACCAGTTGCTCTATTTCTTTGGAAAACTCATCACCAAAGGCGTTTTCCAGCGACTCTTCAGTGGCCCCGAGGAAGTACTGGTCACCATTGCGATGAGCCACTTCATAGACTCGCTGTTGCAGACTGCCCATGGTTTCATCCAACTTGGCACCGGCGGCATCACCCAAGAGTGGTGTCAGAGCCATGCTCACGGCCTCGCTCGCCATGGTGACGGCATCTTCCACCAAAGAGATAACTTCGGGTAACTGCTGAGCCATGGCATCCGAGTACTCGTTGACAAGCTTGCTCTGCTCGGCATTCAAGGCCACTTCTTCACCTTCCACATAGAGGCGGCCCGGCTCAATTCGATAGTGTTCTTTCCCTTGATTACTGACACTCAGCTTCTTGGGTTCCAGTGAGATGTCGTAGTTGAGTGACATCTCGCATTGCTCATCTCTTGGCTCAAAGTTGATCGCCATAGCAGGCGCAGCCGCAAACAGTGCACACACCAAAGATATTCCACCAATCGCTTGTTTCATTCTGTCTTCCCTCTCGTTTTAATCTGCCGAGTAAACTTGGTTACCACTTATGGCTCAGAATAAAGCAGACTTTGTGCCAAATTTATAATTAACTGATACTAAAAGATTTAATGTCAAGCAAGGCAGCAGAACATGAAAATCCACCATCTAAGAGTGGCAAATTTTGCCAACTTGTAGCCGTTATGATGAATAAGACACAAGAAACCAAAGAAAGGTTTAACAGGGAATACTCTGGATGGCCAATACTGTTCCTTTTCTTCACTGCATTCGGGATTAAAAGCCATAATAGCCGCTGT
>NZ_JBICJO010000008.1:0-466 GCF_043103185.1 Shewanella sp. YQ_9 | reverse complement strand
TCTTGTATCTGATGAGGTTATAGGCTAACAGTACCCCCCACAATTCTTGGATAACCAGCTCTGGCAATTGACTGCGTAACGTAAAGCGACTCTCCAGAAGATGCTGCTTCACTTCCCGATAGCCCACTTCTATCTCCCATCGATGGGCATATAAATCCACTATCTCTGCCCCCGGATAACGCAAGGGGTCAGTTAATGAGGTCAAAATGGAAACCGACTTACCTTTTATCGTCTTCGTCAGTAAGCGAGCTTCAATATTGTCAGGTAGCATAGGCCACTTCTTTCTGGCTTGAGGCGTGGTGGCTAACTGCACTAGTTGGTCGTGTTTTCCTAAAGAGCGTACCACTTCATATTGCGTCCCTTTCTTAAACGGCAGCAGCCAGTGACTGTTCGGTTGAGCCTGTTGCCAGGCGTGCAAAAGTCCCAACGAATAAAAGCCTCTGTCAAACAGCGTCAGGCTGTTATT
>NZ_JBICJO010000080.1:0-50430 GCF_043103185.1 Shewanella sp. YQ_9 | reverse complement strand
AAACAGAAAAGCCCTAGCTAAATGCTAGGGCTTTTCTGTTTGTCTCGCTTCCAGCGAGCACGACTTAACATGCAGCCCCAAGCTGCTTACGCAGTGTGGGCCCCTCAGCTCGCAGCCAAGCTGCTTCGCGCTACAGCCATCTATCAAGCTGTGCTTGATGAGCAGATGTCTTTCGCCCCCATGTGAGATGGTGCTGTGGAGATATTGAGAATGGCTCGACCCGTTTGTTTGGTCAGATTTATCCAGTCTCTGGAGCACAAAGATTTCACCCAACTGGTATCCTCAATAAAGGTACTCGTGGCTTCTTTGGGTTTGGAACCTATGGATTTTGCTTAGCCCCACCCCATTGATCCTGCTCGTGATATCTACTACCCCTTATTCAGGAAGCCGCTTTGGATTGTTTGCCCTTAGCATTCCCTGGTTGTTTAAGCTTCCTACCTGCATTACCTGGCAGCGTCTTTGAGCACGAAAACAATTTTGAAGTTAGACTCTTTGCCTGTAAGTTAATTTGCCGTTAGCATTAAGCGTTATGTGTGCCTTCTTGTCATGAGCATCAAGGATTTCATTTGTGAAGATGCCAAGGCCTGCCATGGCCTATGTTGTTCCTTTTTGTGTATTTTTTATTTATCTCTGTCTTGTTGCCGGGGAGTATTTCTATGAGCGTCAGTCACTGGAGTCTGAGGCTGCTTCGGTTCAGATAGAACAGCTCAAGAAAGAGCTGTTCAGGATGCAGCATCTTGTTGAGAAGGCTGTAGGTAACCACAACCTGGATAGCGTGGCTGAAGAAATATCTCTGGCGGCAACCGACTTCAATATAATGGTGTATATCCTGCTTGATGACACCAGCCTTATTCGCCACGCCAACCATGTAGTCTGGCGCGACAGCCGGGCTTTGCAGGTTATCGATGGCTATTCTATGGAACTGCAGCGGCAAGTGGTCAACTCAGGTAAACCCTTGATATTTGCCAATCCGGATCGACTATCGATACAAGCCTATTACCCTATTGCAGCAGAAGCACCCGTGGGCTTTGGTGAAAAGGTCGAGCTAATCTACCTGGAATATGATTTGTCACCGGCAATGGCTAAGGTGACAGATGCTCTTAATGTACGTTTTATGCGGGTTTGGGGCTTGGGAGCCTTGTTCGTTTTGGGCTTTATGCTGGTGTTACACTTTATGCTGATCCGCCCTTTAAGAAGCCTGGTTTGGCAGGCCCGGAAAGGTGAGAGCAGCTCTTTTCATATAGATAGTCCGTGGCTTTTCAGCGAAATACGGGTGCTGCAGGATTATTTACATCAGAGTCAACAGAAGTTGCAGCGAACACTGAAACAATTGAGAGACAATGAACAACGCTGGTTATTTGCGGTAGAAGGAACCCGCAATGGGATCTGGGATTGGAACATCGCCAGCGGCGAAGTTTTTCTGTCGGACCGCTGGAAAGAGATGATAGGTTATGGCCCTCATGAGCTTGAAGGGCTTTATTCTACTTGGGAAAGTCGACTTCATCCCGATGATAGAGAGGCGGTGCTGTCGTCTCTACAGGCCTACCTCAATGGTGAAACCGAGGCGTTTGAGAGTGTTCACCGTCTGCGCCATAAAGAGGGGCACTATATCTGGGTGCTGGACAGGGGAATGTTGGTTGAATGGGATGAGCAGGGGCGCCCTTGCCGGATTATCGGTACCCATGCTGATGTGTCGGATGATGTACGTAATCAGCAAGCTCTGGCCCATTTAGCCAATCATGATGCATTGACTAACTTGGCTAACCGTCGCGCCTTGATGGACGCCTTGTATGAGCAGCAAAAGCACTGTCACAACAGCTTGCAGTGTGCAGCGCTGTTTCTTATCGACTTGGATAATTTCAAAACCATTAATGACACTCTAGGGCATCACTTGGGAGATCGGCTGTTGATACAGCTGGCCGCTCGTTTCTCGGGCTATTTTACTGCCAATACTTTGGTTGCCAGGTTAGGGGGAGATGAGTTCGTTATCCTGGCAAAAGACCTGACCCAAGACAAAACCACAGCGGCAAGGCGGGCCTTGGCGTTGGCCAGTGAGATCAGGCTGTTGGTTGCCAGACCCTTTAATATCAGTGACAAGCAGCTGCATGTGTCTGCCAGCATTGGTGTCTGCCTGTTCGATGAGCAGGATGATATTGATGCCGAGGAGCTTTTGAAGCGAGCCGATATGGCTATGTTCCAGGCCAAGGAAGGCGGAAGAGATAACTGCATGATCTACAACTCCGAGATGGAGGTTAAGGCTCACCAGAATCTGCTGATCCAGAATGAGTTGCGCTATGCCATCGAGCGGCAACAACTCTCTTTGGTTTATCAGCCAATAGTCGATTCCCAGGGGCAATTGACAGGGGCAGAGGCGTTATTACGCTGGCAACATCCGCAACAGGGGAATATTTCGCCGGCGGACTTCATTCCCATTGCGGAAGGCAGCGGCCTTATCAGTGAGATTGGCCATTGGGTCATTCTTGAAGTTTGTCGCTTCATTCGTGAGCAGCAGGCCAAAGGTATAAAGGTGCCCAAAATTGCCATTAACCTCAGTGCCAGGCAGTTTAACCAGCCTGAGTTTGTGGAGCGCCTGATCGCCTTGTTGAAGGCCCAGGGGATTGCTACGGATGCATTGGAGCTGGAGTTGACTGAGTACGCCCTGTTGACCAACTTGTGCATCATGAATACCCGAATCGATCTGTTGAAGAAGGCAGGGATATCTGTGGCAATAGATGACTTTGGCACAGGTTACAGTTCGTTGAGTTATTTACAGAACCTACCTCTATCCAGACTAAAGATAGATGCCTCTTTTGTGCAGAAGATAGGCTCGGGGCGTAGTGCGGATGCTATAGTCAGGGCCATAGTCGAAATGGCCCACAGCCTGGAGCTGAAAGTGGTTGCCGAAGGGGTTGAAACGGCACAGCAAAGAGCCTTTTTGAACCAGCTCGGCTGTGACTGCTTCCAGGGATATTTGTTCAGTCAGCCTTTGTCTGAGACTGAGTTCGCGACTCTGTTGCATGCGCCGAAGCATGAGTTACTGTGTGCTGCGCCAGGAAGTTGAAAATAATACTCAGCACCTGCTCACGTATTGCATCGATTTCAATAAAGAGTTCATGTCTGGCTCCCATGATCTTTTCCAGTATTACCTCTGGGCCAATTGCAGCGATTTGCGCCTGGTTATCGACGATAGTGTCCTGCTCAGCTTGTAGAATGAGGATCGGGACCTTGGACTCTCTGGCTGCGGTGATGGTCTTCTCGCAAGCATCCAATGCTTCTATCAACCACTGATTGGTGGGCGAGCCCAGTTGGATCTCCGGACGTTGCCGGCATAAATCCAGTAAGGCCTGATACCGGCTTTCGCTGTGGGTCAATTGATTATCTTTAAACTCGAGTGGACGATAATCATGGCCAGATAACACGTAGTTGGGCTCGGTATGCGGGCCATAACTATTGAGTTTCCCCGCCAACCAACGTACGAAGTTGCGCGGCATTGGCAAACGGATCCCGTACATGGGGGCAGAGAAGGCCGCGGCAGTAAATCTCTGGGGATATTGCTGCAAATACAGAGTTCCTATCGCTCCTCCCATGGAGTGGCCTACCAGAAAATACTGTTCATATTGGTTTGAAACTACTACTTGCTCAACGAAACAGTGCAAGTGATCAACATAGTCCTGAAACTTATCTATGTGCCCTTGGTGAGGATTGGCGGTTAGCCTGCTGGATAGCCCTTGCCCAATATGATCCAAGGCGTAGACACTAAAACCTTGCTGATAGAAGTCATGGATCAGCTCCCGATACTTGAGATAACTCTCAACCCGGCCATTGCTGATGACGACGGCCTGTTTCGCCTTTGGGTGGCAAATATAACCGTAGGCCAGCTCTTTACCGAATCCCACTGCCAGCTTGGCATGGGTGACACCTTGCCAGAAAGTCTCCAATTGAGACTGGGTTGAAGCGGGTTCTGCGTTGCGGGCCTGGGTCGTTACCATCCAATATTTCCTGATCTAAAAAAGCCAGTGCTCAAAGGCACTGGCCGAGTGTATCAGAAACAGGGCTTCATTGCTGTGAGGCGATAAAATCGGCTATCTGTTGTTCCAGCACAGACATGGGCACAGAGCCCTGTGCCAAAACTGCATCGTGGAATTGGCGGATATCGAACTTTTCCCCCAGGGCGTCTTCTGCTTGCTTTCGCAGACGTTTGATAGTCAGCTCGCCAATCTTGTAGGCCAGCGCCTGCCCAGGCCAGGAGATATATCTGTCTATCTCTGTGGTGACATTGTGCAGCGACAGAGCCGTATTACCGGCCATAAAGTCTATTGCCTGCTGACGGCTCCAGCCTTGGGTGTGCATACCTGTATCGACTACCAAGCGAGCGGCGCGCCACATCTCGTAAGTCAGGCGTCCAAAGTTGCTGTAGGGATCCTGATAAAAACCCCCTTCCAGCCCCAAATATTCACTGTATAGTCCCCATCCCTCGCCAAAGGCCGAGATATAGCTGTAGCGGCGAAAATCGGGCAGTTGCTCCAACTCCTGATTGAGGGAAATCTGCAGGTGGTGACCCGGAACAGCTTCATGCAGGGTGAGTGCTTCCAACTCATAGAGAGGGCGCTTATCCAAAGCATATGTGTTCACCCAATAAAAACCCGCCACAGTCTCCGAGTTGGAGCCGGAATAGCGCCCGGTTGTATATTTGGGGGCAATTTCTGCCGGTACAGGGGCTACGCCATAGGGTTTGCGTGGCAGCTTGCCAAAATAGCGTGGCAACATGGCGTCGGCTTTTTTGGCAATATAGGAGGCCTCTTTGAGCAGTTGCTCCGGCGTGCTCACATAAAAGCGTTTGTCGGTGCGCATAAAATGCAGAAACTCGGCAAAGCTGCCTTTAAAACCGGTTTGTTTGATGATCTGTTCCATCTCGGCGCGGATCCGTTTTACTTCACTCAGCCCCAGTTGATGGACTTGCTCAGGCGTCATATCCAGAGTGGTGTAGTACTTGACCCTGTTTTCATAAAAGGCCCGACCATTGGGCAGAGCTGATGCGGCAATGCTCTGACGGGCGCCAGGGATATATTCCTCGGTCATAAAGTCGTAGAAGGCTTGATAACTCGGTAACACATGCTGCTCGACACTGACGTACCCGGCATGGCTCAGTTCCTGTTTAAGATTGGCAGAAAAGTGTTCTGGAAACGTCTCAAACGGCTTGAAATAGCTGCTTTGCTGCACTGGTACCATATAGGCCTGAATACTCTGTTCAAACCCTCTCAGCACAGATTGCGGCTGAGTGATGCCCTCGGCAAGCCCTTGGCGCATCCAGTGTATCTGTTGCTGGAAATAGCGCGGCAGAGATCGCAGCTTCTGCAGGTAATGACGGTAATCGGCTTCTGTCTTGAATGGCCCGGAGGCCATAGAAGCAATGTAAGCGTGAAAGCCACTCTCTGAGGTAATCGGCAGGTAATGGGCCTTGAACCTGAAGCTATCCACGCTCTCCTGCAATTGGTATTCGAGAATACTGGTATTGATGGCGGCTTCTTTGCTCAGCTGTTCTCTGGGTATGGCCTTTAGCCGTTGCAAAAGTGCTGAATTGGCCGCAGCATCGGCCGCCAGAGCTTCAGCTGACAAGTCTGCTAACTTACCCGCGGCCGAGTCATCGCCAAACTGGAAGGCCATCTGTGGGCTTTCTGCCAGCCTTTGCTTCCAGGCATCGGCTATTAGCTGCTGGAGTTGGCTATCGGCTTGGGATAGTTGCTTGCCTATTTCTGGCGTGTTGGCTTCATGAGTAGGGTGTTGGCAGGCGCCCAAGAGTCCGGTGAGCAATAGGGGTAGCAGGAGTTTTTTCATTTGATTTTGTTCCTTTTTTATCCTTGAGAACGGATTATGCCTCAAGCTTGGTGGCAGCCCCAGCCATTCGAGCTCACCTTATGGTAACAAAGCCTGTCTGCAGACTAAGAGGTGTTAACAAAAGGCGTGTTACACTTAAGCGTCCCCAGACCAAAAAATAACTAAATTGGCGGGGTAGTTCATACAGGGGTTATTTTTATGATTGATACTTCAATTCCGTTGGTCGATTTACATCGCCATCTGGACGGTAATGTCAGGGTTGAGACCATATGGGAACTGGGTCACCAACATGGCATTGCCTTGCCGGCGGCCTCGCTTGAGGCCTTGGCACCTTATGTACAGATCCAGGGTAAAGAATCCAGCCTGGTGGCTTTCTTGAAAAAGCTGGACTGGATGGTTGCCGTGCTGGCCGATTTGGATGCGGTAAAGCGGGTGGCCTATGAAAATGTCGCCGATGCGGCATTGTCCGGGTTGGACTATGCCGAATTAAGGTTCAGCCCTTACTACATGGCAATGAATCACAAGCTGCCGATAGAAGGCGTGGTGGAAGCCGTTGTTGATGGTGTAAAAGCCGGGTTCAAGGACTATCAGGTTAAGATAAAACTGATAGGTATTCTGTCTCGCTCATTTGGCCAGCAGGCTTGTACTCAGGAGTTGGATGGCTTGCTCGCGCACAGGGAGTCTCTGGTCGCGGTTGATTTGGCCGGTGATGAATTGGGTTTCCCCGGTGAGTTGTTTAATGAGCATTTCAAACGGGTACGCGATGCTGGGCTTCAGATAACGGCTCACGCCGGAGAAGCCGCCGGTGCCCAAAGCATGTGGCAAGCCATCAAGGAGTTGGGGGCGACTCGCATAGGCCATGGGGTCAATGCTATTCATGATCCCAAATTGATGGAGTATCTGGTGGAACACAAGATAGGTATCGAGTCATGTCCCACCAGTAATCTACATACTTCCACTGTGAGCAGTTATCAAGAGCATCCGCTGCGAACCTTTATGGAAGCCGGTGTGCTGGTTGGCTTGAATACCGATGATCCAGGCGTCAGTGCCATAGATATCAAGCATGAATATCGTGTGGTTAAGCAGGAGATGGGCTTCACCGACGCTGAGTTGGCCAAGCTGCAGCGTAATGGCGTGGAGATGGCCTTCCTCTCAGACAGCGAGCGCCGGGAACTTTACGCCGCTAAAGCATAAAAGTTTGGTTAAGACACAAAAAAGCCGATGGATGATTCATCGGCTTTTTTATTCTACTCAGGGTTAAATTACCCGGGAGAACTGTTGCTGACGTGCCTTTTCTCGGAAGTAGACATCGAAACAGATACAGATATTACGGATCAACAGGCGCCCGGTTGGGCTGATGCTGATCTGACGGTTTTCAATGTTAACCAGTTTATCGTCGATAAAGGTTTGCAGCAGCTTGAGATCTTCGGCGAAGTACTCTTCAAACTGGATCCCCAGTTGTTGCTCCATCTTGACCATATCAAGCTCAAAGTGACAGATAAGCTGCTTGATCACCGCGCGACGGATTTCATCATCACGATTGAGTTTACAGCCTTTCCACAGAGCGTGGCCCTGCTCATCTATGGCTTCATAGTAAGGGCGAATATCTTTCTGGTTCTGCGCATAACAGTCACCAATCTGACTGATGGATGACACCCCTAGTCCAAGGAGGTCACACTCTTCCTGGGTGGTATAGCCCTGGAAGTTACGGTGCAATCGGCCTTCTCTTTGCAGCTTGGCCAGCTCATCATCGGGTTTGGCGAAGTGATCCATGCCTATGTATTGATAGCCGGCGCCGGTCAGGGTCTCAATAGTCTGATGCAGCATGTCCAGCTTCTGTTGTGGGCTGGGCAGGTGCTCATCTTTGATTTTTCGCTGGGCCGCGAAGCGGGCCGGCAGGTGAGCATAGTTGAATACAGACAGACGGTCTGGAGACAGATCCAGAATTCGCTGAATGGTTTCGGCAAAGGTTTCCGGTGTTTGATGAGGCAAGCCGTAAATCAAATCGACATTGGTAGAGACAAAGCCCATCTCTTTGGCCTTTTTGATCAGCGCAAAAATGAAGTCTTCATCCTGTTCACGGTTAACTGCTACCTGAACCTCTTTATTGAAGTCCTGCACCCCAATGGATATACGGTTGAACCCTGCCTCTTTGAGGGCATCCAGCATAGACAGTTCGATTTCTCTAGGGTCGACTTCGATAGAGTATTCACCCTGTTCGGCAAAGTTGAAGTGACTCTTCAATAGTGACGATAACTTGATGATTTGCTCTGGGTTAAGGAAAGTCGGTGTGCCACCGCCCCAGTGCATCTGAGTCACAGTGTAGTGCTTGAACAGAGGCGCCCGCTTGACGATCTCGGCTGCCAGGTACTCTATGTACTGATCGGCTTTGTGCTGATGCCGAGTGATTACCTTGTTACAGCCGCAGTAATAGCACAGCTTGGCGCAGAAAGGGATATGGATATACAGAGACAGTTTGTCGCTTTTGCTGCCGGCTATGGCCGACAATAGATCGCCTTCGGTGAATGAGTCGTCAAACTCCAGCGCCGTTGGGTAGGAAGTATAACGGGGACCGCTGTAGTTATATTTCTCGATCATTGATTGATCCCAGCTGATATGAGTGGGCTGCTTCAAGGCGTGTCCTCCGACAGTAAATTAGCAATGAGCGAAGTATGCAGGGTTATAGCTCAAATAACCTTGATCCAGGTTGTAAAAATTACATGTACACAACCGGACGTTAGGGAATATCCATGAAAACGCTTTCGATGTCTGTTGTCTTATTGAGGTTTTGTGCACCGACTCACGCCGGGGAAGGGATTCAGCGGGTGCGATAGCTACTCGGCTGAATAGATAGAGGGTTATTAACCCACTATCTATTAAACTGACATGTTTGGGCCAAGAAGGCCATATGGGCAGAAGGTTTCAACTGCCGACTGCTGAGAAGCAAGCCGGCAGTTGAAACCTTAGTGGGTTGGCTTTAGCTGAAACTCGGAGAGTTTCTTGGCATCGGCCAATATGCCTTGTTCCAGCTCGGCTTCAGACTTCATTCTGGCCAGGTCGAGCCGCATCCGTTCTTGCTTGGGTAACTGAGCCCTGGCCTCCAGAATTGGATGATCCTTGATGCGCTCAAAATGCATAAACACATCCGGGTAATTACCACTGACTCTCTCTGTCAGCGACAGCAGATCGAACAGTTTAACGATTCTGACCACTCCTTCAGACAACTCACAACGCTCTTCTGTCATTGCGGCAGCAATATAGCGAATATCGGCAAGCAGGGATGCCTGTTTAGCTTCCATAACCGCCTTTTGCTCAGCCATCGCTTGTTCTCTGGCTTGAGTTTGTTTCCTCAGACGCAGCAGCAACACTGTGGCATAGGCGCTGAGGCCTATGATGATCAACATGGCTAAGGTGATAAGGATAAACTGCATCCCGGCCTCCGTTAGTTGTCTTGGTATTGTTTCAGAAGCTCAGCACCGGATTCGAATTTCTCCAGCAATTCGTCATCGCTATGACCCTTGCTTGGGGCTTCATCGGCCTGATCCAAATCGGTAATGCCAAGTTTTTCCATCAGCTTCTCTATCTTGGCCAATTGCCGCTCCAGCCATTGCTGGTCATCGGCGGCCAGTTCCCGTCCTTCTTCCAGCTGATCCAGCAGCTTATTCAGGCGCGGATCTTCCTCCAGTTGCAGCAGCAACTGTTCATCGGTCAGTTTGGGTTGTTTGGGCTGTGCAACCTTTTCTTTGACTATATCCAGAGCGACAGGCTTTTTACTGCCAAGGCGGATATCTTGTTTGTCAGAGCCTGCCCGCTTTTGCCCCTTTGGAGCAGCAGGGTTCTGGCGGCTGCCAGCCTTATTGCCTGAGTCCTGTTTCTTACGGGCCGGAGCGCGCTCAGATTTCTTGGTTCTGGGGGCTAGTTTGGGGTTGTTCTCGCCGACTTTACGGGTCTTTTTACTACGGGACATAATTCTCTCGATAAAAAGTAGTTGGTTGCGTCCGAACCGTGCCGGGTTCAGTCTACAAGCGGCGGTTCTGCATCAAGGTCGCGTGTTATAGCAGATCCTGATGTTTTTTGCATCAAGATGAAGTCCTGCGCTGCAAATATTAGCTTAAATTTACCCTGAGATGCCAAGTAAGCAAAAGTCTGCTGCTGGTAGAAGCTGACATGAGTCGGATTGTTCTTGTAATGCCATTTGGCAAACGCCGTCAAAGATGTCAGCAGCGGAGTGGATATGGCCAGCCAACCCCCTGGTTTCAGCAGCGTTTCGATTAAGCTCCACTCTTTGGCAGGGGTTCTGAAGTGTTCGAACACCCGAAAACAACAGATAAAGTCATATTGGTGGTGTAGTAGCTGGTGGTCTGCCGCAAAAAAGGGATCGAATTGTTGTAAATGGTGACCGGCGTTGCTGATCTGCTGCAGTCCTTCTTCGCTTAGCACCCGGCCGAAGTTGAGACCAAATAGCGGCGCGGGTTGCAAAGATTGAAGTTGTTCCAACAAGGGGTGGATAAAGCGTGCCAACTGCTTTTGCTTTCCTGCTTGGCGGGCTCTGCCGTAACGCTGTTTCTCGGCATCGGGTAACAAATAACTGCTGGAATCTGCAAACAACAGCCGACATTCGGGACAGAGATAAAAACCTCGTTTCTTATCCTGAAAGCTGAGTTCAGCATGATCGTTATGACACAGTGGGCAACGACGCATGGACTAATTAATATCTGCTCAACGGTGGTTAATAAATTATGCCGTAAAAAAAGGCGGCAGTATGGCTGCCGCCTTATGATGGTGCTAACTAACACCTGATTCTGATTTCAAGTTTCCTTACTTGCTATGCGACTTTCCCGGTCGATATCCTTCTTTTTTTGACAGCTTTCCCTGCAGCTTTTCTCGTTATCGGTCTTCCAGACACTTTCTTGGGTTTCCTGCAAATAGCGATGGCCAAATTGGCTCATCATTATCCAGTCGTCTTCTGTGACGCCTAACAGACCATCCTTGTCTACTAAGTACCTTCCAGTGATAACAAGCTTCCAGCCAGTGCATCCAAAGCGCGTTGCTTCCTGTGCCAATGTTTGAGTCCTGCAAACATCTTCCTGTTGGAGCAAGTTCCCCTGTTAATTCGTAAGGACAATGCTAAAAAGCGGTTTGGCAAAATCGCCGGTTCCTTACTTTTATTGACCTGGATTTCAAACTGAAATCTCGACTCGTTATTATTATTTGCGAGTGGTCTTAGTAGTCTTATTGTTATTGGATTGCTTTATTCTTATATCTTGAATGTAAATTATACCGAAACCTGAATGTTGTTGGTAAAGTTTTTATACAAACAGATGGGTTTATCTCGGTACGGGCACATTAAACCTAAATCTGTGATCTGTGTCAAGCATTAATATTTTCAGTTTACGTAAACGTAAACTTTATAGCTTAAGAAAAGGGTGAAACGTCACCCCTTTCCAAGCTACAGCAAAAATTACTTCAGGCTGGAGATGTACTTGGCCAGCGCTTCAATGTCTGCATCATTCAGCTTTTTAGCTGTGTCCTGCATCATTCCGTTTAAGTCGTTATGACGGCTCTGATCACGGAACTTATTCAACTGGATCTTGATGTAGTTGGCGTGCTGCCCAGCAACTGCCGGGAAACCGGCCAGTTCGCTGCCTTTGCCTTCAGGACCGTGACAAGCGGAACAAGCGGCTATGCCACGAGACATATCACCACCCTTGAACAGCTTCTCGCCGGCATCAGGAACATCCTTAACTTCAGCAACCTGCAATGTTTGGCTGGCAAAATAAGCTGCAACATCGGCAATATCCTGATCGCTCAAGGCTACCGCCATGCCGCCCATGATAGGATCCATACGGCCATCTTTGCCACCGGTTTGGGCTGCACTACGAAACTCCCGCAGCTGTTTTTGCAGATAGGTTGTGTGCTGACCAGCCAACTTGGGATACATGTCGATCATGCTGTTGCCATCAAGGCCATGGCAGGCAGAGCAGACAATGGCTTTGGTTTTTCCCGCTTCAGCATTACCTTCAGCAATCGCAGGTGAAGATATGGCGGCGACTACAGACAGCGCAAGGGCTAACTTTTTCATGGCGTTCCAACTTCTTTCGTTAAATTATTGTCCTGAGCTTACTAGGGTGACCCGCAAGCGTGGTAAAATACAAATAATGTGATCGGGCTAATATTTTACACGAAAACGTGGAAAAGTAAGCAAGTCTTCAATATTTATGCTATCACCCAGCAAAATTCCGGAGTCAGAAGTGACAGCAACTCGTATCGATTTTCGCAAGACAAAATTCCTTATCAGTGCGCCTGATATTGCCCATTTGGACAAGCACTTACCGGGCGACACCGGCGTGGAAATCGCCTTTGCCGGTCGCTCAAATGCCGGTAAATCAAGCGCTTTGAATGCTTTGACCGAGCAGAAAAACCTTGCAAGAACCAGTAAAACCCCAGGTCGTACTCAACTGATCAACGTGTTTGAGCTCGATGAGCAGCGCCGTTTGGTGGATTTACCCGGCTATGGTTTTGCTCAGGTACCACTGGCCATGAAGCTCAAATGGCAAGAGTCGCTGGGTGAGTATTTACAAAAGCGTGCCTGCCTGAGTGGTGTGGTGGTGCTGATGGATATTCGCCATCCGTTGAAAGACTTGGACTTGCAGATGATTGAATGGGCTGTTGCCAGTGAGATCCCTGTGCTGGCACTGCTGACCAAGGCTGATAAGCTGCCACAGAGTGCCAAGATGAAGACGGTCAATGAGGTACGTAAAGCGCTGGCTGACTTTGGTGATTGGGTCAGAGTCGAGCCTTTCTCATCACTTAAGGGAACCGGGAAACCTAAGGTTCTGGCGATTCTGGATGAGTGGTGCCATCCAGCCTGGTTGGAGCAAGAAGAGAACGAACAAGAGTGATGGACTCAAACTATGCAAACGGCAGCCATATAGGCTGCCGTTTTTGTATCTGCTGTGTGTGCCGGGAGAATTCAGGACAAAAAAAACCGGCGACTCAGTCACCGGTTAAATTAGCTCTTTTGGGGAGAAGCTAAAATTTCAACAAGACTCAAGTACCATCAAACTTGGACTTCGATGGCTCTCAATGGCGGTAGCATAACGCGAACTGAATCAGTTTTAAAGTAATTACTCTAAAAAATATTGCAGACGAAAAAAAGCCCCAGCAAATGATTGCTGGGGCGCCAGAATTTGGCTGATCACTAAAAGTGAAATAAAGGTCTGAAAGATAGAACATCTTAACCTCTGTACCCTACACCGAGAATAATACTGCATTTATCTCTAATGGGAAAACTGTTTTTTCAAAAAGACGACAATAATGTGGAGTCGATCACAAGAATCGTTGGCTAGAAAAGCGCCTTTTGATCTTTAAATTACAAAAATGAGCTTAAAATGCAGGCTTTTAGCGCTGGTTTGTCGATTTTTTGCCAAAAATTGTTGTTTTTAGTTCAGGTAGGGTAGCTAATGACGGGAGCAAATGCGGATAATCATAGCCTTGTGTTCAAAACACAAAAAAGCCATCCCGAAGGATGGCTCTTGATGGAATAGATAGATTATCAGTGAGCCTGATCCCAGCTGTCACCCAAGCCGGCTTCGGCCAGCAAAGGTACATCCAGGGTAGCGGCTTCAGCCATGAGTTTGCAGATCTGTTGTTGCAGATCTTCGGCTTTCGCTTCATTGACTTCAAACACCAATTCATCGTGAACTTGCATGATCATGGTGATTTCCCCCTTGGTATCAGAGGCTATCCAGTCGGCAACTTTGATCATCGCCTTCTTGATGATGTCGGCTGCTGTTCCCTGCATAGGAGCGTTGATTGCAGCCCGTTCTGCGGCTTGACGTCGCATGGCATTGCGATCACGGATTTCCGGCAGATACAGGCGCCGACCAAAGAGTGTGGAGACATAACCTTGCTCGGCAGCGAGTGCCCTGGTCTCTTCCATATACTTGAGCACGCCGGGATAACGCTTGAAGTAGGTATCCATATAGCTTTGTGCTTCAGTGCGGGGAATATCCAGTTGGCGTGCCAAGCCAAAGGCGGACATGCCATAGATAAGACCGAAGTTAACCGCCTTGGCCCGTCGGCGCTGCTCTGGAGTGACAGTTTCAAAAGCCACATCAAAGACTTCAGCCGCCGTTGCTCTGTGAATATCTTTACCCTCGGCGAATGCCGCCAGCAGGCCGGCATCCTGGGACAGGTGAGCCATGATCCTGAGCTCAATCTGTGAGTAGTCGGCGGCCAGAATCTTGCGCCCTGAAGGTGCGATAAAGGCCTGACGAATTCTGCGCCCCTCTTCGGTGCGGATAGGAATATTCTGCAGGTTAGGGTCGCTGGACGACAAGCGGCCGGTGGCAGCGTTGGCTTGATGATAGCTGGTATGCACCCGGCCGGTTTTGCCATTGATCATCAGCGGTAACTTATCTGTATAAGTGCTCTTGAGCTTGGTCAGGCTGCGATGCTCGAGAATGATCTTTGGCAATGGATAATCCAGCGCCAACTCTATCAATACCTCCTCGGCGGTGGATGGCGCGCCTTTCGGCGTTTTCTTGATCACCGGATAACCCAGCTTTTCAAAGAATAGTGCCTGCAGCTGTTTGGGAGAACCCAGATTGAACTTCTCTCCGGCTATCTCATAGGCTTTTTGCTCCAGCGCATCTATCTTTTGTGCCAGCTCATCACTCTGCTGCGACAGTTGCATACTGTCGATCAACACTCCGTCGCGCTCCATCTGTGAGAGCACCTGAATAAGCGGCAACTCAAGTTCGGTGAAAACGTTGGCTAACTCTTGCTCCCGCTCAAGCCTTGGCCACAGGTGTTGGTGTAGCCTGAGTGTGATATCGGCATCTTCGGCGGCGTAAGGCGCCGCTGTTTCCAAAGGGATCTGGTTGAATGTCAGCTGTTTGGCGCCTTTACCGGCAATATCTTCGAAGCTGACACATTTGTGCCCCAGATACTTGAGCGCCAGGCCATCCATGTCGTGTCTGGATGCTACAGAATTGAATACATAGGATTCGAGCATGGTATCGAAGGCGACACCGGCCAGTTTGATACCGGCATTGGCCAGAATACTGATGTCATATTTTAGATTTTGACCGACTTTCTTTATCTCGGGATCTTCGAGAATAGGCTTGAGTTTGGCCAATACCCCTTCTCTAGGCAGCTGCTCGGGGGCATCCAAGTAATCGTGTCCCAGTGGCAGATAGGCGGCTTCTCCAGCCTTGACGGCAAAGGACAAACCCACCAGTTTGGCGTCCATATAGTTGAGGCTGGTGGTTTCAGTATCTACCGCCATCAGTTCGGCATCGGCCAGCTTTTTCAGCCATTTTTCCAGTGCGGCTTCTGTCAGTATGGTTTCGTATTCTGTCTCTATGGTGACTTGAGATGGGGTTTCCTCCTGAGTCTCTGGCGCTGTTGTGTTGGCCGCCTTGGGGTGCGGCATCCTGTTGTCCAGAACTTCTGCCAACCAACGCTTGAACTCCATCTCGCCGTAAAGCTGTGTCAGTTGGTCTTTATTGGGCTCGGTAATATTGAGTTGATGCCAATCCAGATCCAGCTCGCAATCTGTTTTGATAGTTGCCAGATCGTAGGATAGTTGCAGCATCTCGGCATTGTCGGTGATTTTCTTGGCCATGGTCTTGGCACCACGGAAGCCAAGTTCCGTGACACAATCCGGTTGCTGCAGTAGCTTGGCGACACCACCGGCCCCTGTCAGCATGGCCAACGCGGTTTTCTCACCCACACCAGGCAGTCCCGGGATGTTATCGGCCTTGTCGCCCATCAGGGCCAACAGGTCGATGATAAGCTCGGGGCCGACACCAAATTTACTGGTGACCTCTTCCGGTCCCATTATGGTGTCTGTCATTGTGTTGATCAGGGTGACATTGTCATCCACCAGTTGCGCCATATCCTTATCGCCTGTGCTGATCAGAATGGCACGGCCTTCCTTACTGGCCCTGGAGGCAAGAGTGCCTATCACGTCATCGGCTTCAACCCCGGGAATACAAAGGAGTGGCAGGCCAAGAGCCTCGATGATGGCATGCAGGGGGGCTATCTGACTTCGCAGATCATCAGGCATTGGTGGCCTGTGGGCCTTATACTCGGCGTACATCTCGTTACGAAACGTGGGACCCTTGGCATCAAAAACAACCGCCATCTGTTGTGGCTTGTATTTGCCCAGCAAGCTGCGCAACATATTGACTACGCCATAAACAGCCCCGGTAGCTTCACCCTTGGAATTGGTCAGGTGAGGTGGTGCATAGTAGGCCCGATAGAGGTAGGAAGAACCATCCACAAGGACGAGGGGGTTTTCTGCTATTGTTGGCATAGTTTTGTTTCAATCTAAGCTGTCTTAAGTGCTGCTAAGCATGCCATATCAAGGCATTTTCGGCCATGACAAAATCACCCACAGCCTGTGGATAAGTCTGTGAGTGAAAAAATCAACATAGAGAAAGGCGGTAGAGAACAACATAAAGTTTTTTTATAACTTGTTGATATTTATTTGTTATTTGTTTTTTTGTGAGTCAGGTAAAAGTTTTACTAAATCTTATCGGTTGTGGATTTTTTAAATTCCTTTTCCAGATTCGCACCTTGGTAGCGGTAAAAATCGCCTCTTAGCAGAGACGATGAATTAAGTTAGCATGATTTTTAATCAGATCAACCAGTTTGTAACTGGTTTGTTAAACCCAAATGACATAAGAGGGAATTTTTAATGAAAAAAATCGCAGTTCTTCTCAGTGGTTGTGGTGTCTTCGATGGCAGTGAAATCCATGAGGCGGTGTTGACCCTGCTGTCCCTGTCTCGTTCGGGCGCGGCTTACCAGTGTTTTGCCCCTGATATTCCTCAAATGCATGTGGTCAATCATCTCAAGGGTGAAGTCGTGGAGACTGAGCAGCGCAATGTGTTGGTGGAGGCTGCTCGAATTGCCAGGGGTGATATCAAGGCTACTTCTGAACTGAATGTAGCTGACTTCGACGGCCTGATCATTCCCGGAGGCTTCGGGGCCGCTAAAAACCTCTGTAACTTTGCCGTAAATGGCAGCAATAGTGAGATTGCCGCTCCGGTACGTGAATTTATCAGCCGTTTTATCAGTGCAGACAAGGTGGTGGGTTTTATCTGTATTGCGCCTGTGATGATCCCGAGCCTCTATGGTGAAGGGGCCAGAGGCACCATAGGGACGGACGCTGAAACCGCAGCGGCCTTTGTAGCCATGGGCGGTGAACATCAAAATGCCAAGGTAGATGAAATTGTGGTCGACAGTGAGCGCAAGATAGTCAGCACCCCGGCTTACATGCTGGCAGGTTCCATTGCCGAGGCCAATAGTGGCATTGAAAAGCTGGTGGCCAAGGTGTTGGAGCTGGCCTAAGCCCTGTCCAAGTTACTTTGAACCTATTCAAGAGGGAGCCTGAGCTCCCTCTTTTTACTGTTGCCGGCTGTGCAGAGTGACTTTGGTGTGTACAAACCTGAGCCACATAGGATTATCTTTTCCCGCGGTTGTCGAGCCAGCCTTGGGCCAGCCCGACCAAGAGTCCACCCAGATGCGCGCCGTTGGCTATCGAAAGGCCAAACACATCCATAAAGCCAAGTACCAGCCACAACAGCATAAAACCCATCAAGGCCGGTGGCAGACCTATGCCTTTCTCTGGGCTCATGCGGCCGCGGACCCAGGTATAACCCACCAGGCCATACACAACCCCGGAAAGACCGCCGAAGTTGGGGCCACTGAGATAGAACTGCACTATATTGGGCAAAGTGCCGGCGACCAACAGCAGAGTCAGTAAAGGAGCAAGACCGATACGGTTTTCTATTTTGCCACCCAAGACCCACCACCAGAGTAGGTTAAAGGTGATATGCAGCGCCGAGAAGTGCAGCAGGCTCGGGGTAAACAGGCGCCAGAATTGGCTGAAACCGGCATCCGAAGTGGCGCCGAAGAAGGCCAGGGCTTCGAATACCTGATTGCCGTAGCCCAGGTTCATGGCTGCGAAGATAGCTATGCAGACCAGTAGAATGATCAGCGTCAGCGGTCCGGCGCCGGTAATAAATTGACTCAGCAGTTGCAGCGATGGCGCGCCATAGTCAAAGCGGATTCGGTTGTCGCCATGATCCCAAGAGGCCTGCAAGTACTTGGGGTTTAACGGATCTTGGACAAAGTCGAGAAATGCTTTGCGCCCCTTGGCTTGGTCTGTGTCCTCGATAACATGGATGGCCACTCCCTGTTCCAGATGTGTGATGCGACAGGGGATCCCTTCACCCTTGAGGTAGTCTATCAGCGCCTGGGCAGCACGTTCATTGGGGAGGCGGCCGATTTCCATGCCTCAGTCCCTCGGCCAGGCAGCGAAACCGCCATCCAGGCTGTAGACCTCATCGAATCCTTGATGTTGCAAATATTCCGCTGCGCTTTGGCTGCTGATGCCATGATAACAGCAGACAACCAAGGGCTTATCCATATCGGCGTCCCTGAGATAGTCGGCCAGATTGTCATTGCCGAGGCGGACGGCACCTGGAATATGGGCAGTCTCAAAACTGGCAGGGTCGCGAATATCGACTATCTGCAGCTCGGCATCTTCGGCCATCATTTGCCGGAGTTGAACGACAGAAAGGTGTTGGTAACTGGACATACTTTGCCTGTAAAAGAGGTGATGCTTGTTAACAGTGTGCATCAGGGCGCTGCATGAGTACAGCGACCTGTTTGAGGATCAATCCCAGCTGAGAATGACCTTGCCGGATTGACCCGAACGCATGGCATCGAAGCCCTGCTGGAAGTCATCCACCTTGTAATGGTGGGTGATAATAGGTGCAATATCCAATCCTGACTGGATCAAACTGGCCATCTTGTACCAGGTTTCAAACATTTCCCGGCCATAGATGCCCTTTATCACCAACCCTTTGAAGATGACCTTGCTCCAGTCTATGGCCATATCGCCACCCGGGATCCCTAACATGGCAATTTTGCCACCGTGGTTCATGGTATCCAACATGGAGTGGAAGGCTGACGGCACACCGGACATTTCCAGGCCGACATCGAAGCCCTCTGTCATGCCGAGCTCACTCATCACATCTTCGAGTTTTTCCTTGGCCACATTGACGGCTCGGGTCGCTCCCAGCTTGCGCGCCAGTTCCAGACGGTATTCGTTGACATCTGTGACAACTACGTGGCGGGCACCGACATGGCGACAAACCGCGGCGGCCATAATGCCTATGGGGCCGGCCCCGGTGATCAGCACATCTTCACCGACGAGATCAAACGACAGCGCAGTGTGTACCGCGTTGCCAAAGGGGTCGAAGATAGCGGCCAGATCGTCGCTGATATCATCGGGGATCTTGAAGGCGTTGAAGGCCGGGATCACCAGATATTCGGCGAAGGCGCCTTCGCGGTTAACTCCAACACCCACAGTGTTACGGCACAAATGAGTGCGGCCACCACGGCAATTACGGCAGTGACCACAGGTGATATGACCTTCGCCTGACACTCGGTCACCAATATTAAAGCCACGAACTTCCTGACCCATATCTACCACTTCGCCGACATATTCATGGCCGACAACCATAGGAACCGGGATGGTCTTTTGTGACCACTCATCCCAGTTGTAGATATGCACATCGGTACCACAAATGGCGGTCTTGCGAATCTTGATCAGCAGATCGTTATGGCCCATTTCAGGTTTGGGCGCGTCTACCATCCAGATGCCTTGTTCAGGCTTGAGTTTACTCAGTGCTTTCATCATGTTACTCCATGGGATAGGTATCAGATGATACCCATCTCCTTACCGATTCGGGTAAAGGCTTCGATGGCCTTGTCCAGCTGTTCACGGCTGTGAGCCGCCGACATCTGGGTACGGATACGGGCCTGTCCCTTGGGTACTACCGGGAAGGAGAAGCCGATGACATAGATGTTTTCCTGCAGCAGGCGGTTAGCGAAGTCACTGGCCAACTTGGCATCACCCAGCATGACCGGCACTATGGCGTGATCGGCACCGGCCAGGGTGAATCCGGCTGCAGCCATTTTTTCACGGAAATAACGGCTGTTTTCCCATACCGCTTCGCGCAGTTCCTGGCCCTCTTTGAGCATCTCCAACACCCGAATCGAAGCGCTGACGATGGAAGGCGCCAGTGAGTTGGAGAACAGGTAAGGGCGTGAACGCTGACGTAACCAATCGACAACTTCTTTGCGGGCCGCGGTGAAGCCGCCGGAAGCGCCACCCAGCGCCTTACCCAGGGTGCCTGTAATGATGTCGATACGACCCATCACATCGCAATATTCGTGGGTGCCGCGGCCGTTCTGGCCGATAAAGCCAACGGCGTGGGAGTCATCGACCATTACCATAGCGCCGTATTGGTCGGCGAGATCACAGATACCCTTGAGGTTGGCAATAACCCCATCCATGGAAAACACCCCATCTGTCGCTATCAAGATATGGCGGGCACCGGCATCGCGGGCGGCGATCAGTTGGGTTTCCAGGTCGGTCATATCATTGTTGGCGTAGCGGAAACGCTTGGCCTTACACAGGCGGACACCGTCAATGATAGAAGCGTGGTTCAGGGCATCCGACACTATGGCATCTTCCGGGCCCAGCAGGGTTTCAAACAGACCGGCGTTGGCATCGAAGCAGGAGGAGTAGAGGATGGTATCTTCCATGCCGAGAAACTCGGACAGATTGGCTTCCAGCTGCTTGTGAATGTCCTGGGTTCCGCAAATAAAACGTACCGAGGCCATGCCGAAGCCATGGTCTGCCAACCCGGCCTGCGCCGCCTTGATCAATTCAGGGTGATTGGCCAGGCCCAGGTAGTTGTTGGCGCAGAAGTTGATAACTTCTGCTTCGTTGACGCGAATGGCCGGTTGCTGCGGAGAAACTATTACACGCTCGCTCTTGTACAGGCCTTCGGCCTTGACGTCGGCAAGCTGTTGGTTGATCTGATCGTAGAATGAGGTAGATGCCACCTTAAGTCTCCTTGATTGGATTATTCTGTTTATTGGAGTGGTGGCATTTTAACCCTAAAGCCAATGGCTCAACACTCTTTTTTAAGCTGAGCCGACAGGGATAAATCAGATTAGGGCTAGTGCTTGTTTCAGATGAGAAAAACTAAGGAAGTCGAGAAGGAGAAAGGCACCTGAATGACAGATGCCCAAGGCTGCAGCGCTAGTCTTGCTGGTGAGCCAAAGTTTGGTAGTGCTGCTCCAGGCGCTCGAAGGTCGAGGTGGAACTGGGGGTGGCGTAAGCCTTGAAGATCATCAGCACCCTGAGCAGGCCTTCATAGAGTGAAGACTTGGTAATATTGGCTATGCTGGATTGGGTCAGCTGATAGCTGATCCAGAAACTGACTATCATCTTGATGGTATCGGCCAGGCTGGAGATCTTGTCTTGCTCCAGCTGCAGAAATCCATCCTGGCACAGTAGCTGTAGCACATGGCTAGAGCGGGTCAGCACCTTTTGCTGGGCTTCCAGATAGCGCTTTTTCAAGGCCTCATCGCGACTGAGGATGTCGGCCAGGTTGGCGTACATAAAGCGAAATTGCCACAGGGTATAGAACATGGCATCGAAATAGCCAATCAACAACTCGACATCGACTTGCCTGTCTTCATAGGGTTGAAACCCCAGTTCCAGATGATTTTCATACTGGGCGAAGATGCAGCGAATAATGTCTTCCTTGTTGCGGAAGTGATAATAGAGATTGCCCGGGCTTATTCCCAGATGGGCCGCGATATGATTGGTGGTGATGGAGCGCTCGCCGTGTTCGTTGAAGAGTTCCAGACTGGCCTGGATGATTTTATCGCGGGTTTTCATCTGAGTCCTAAATGGTTGCGGCATCATCCGCAATCCGGCGAATGGCTCTTGGTTATGCTGCTTCGGGTATTATGCTAGCATTGTGACAATCCATCAGGCAAAACTCAATTATCCCGCCAATGAACCTTAGTCGTTACTCACTTTTGCTGTATCTGTTGTCGCCACTCTTACTGCTGTATCTGGCATTTAGGGCCTTGAAAAGCCCGGATTACCGCGGCAGGTGGGGCGAGCGATTCGGCTTGTTCAAGGCCAAACCGACAGACCTGTTGATCCATACTGTTTCCATGGGGGAAACCCTGGCAGCAGTGCCGCTGATCAAGGCACTGATGCAAGCCAACCCGGACTTATCTGTCACGGTAACGACCACCAGCCCCACAGGTTCCCGCGAGGTGAATAAGGCGTTTGGTGACACAGTGCAGCATTGTTACCTGCCGTTCGATCTTCCCTGGTGTGTGCGGCGTTTTCTGAACAGGCTCCAGCCTGCCAACCTGATTGTGATGGAAACTGAACTCTGGCCCAACTTACTGCATCAAGCCAAAAAACAGGGCGCCGGCATCATGCTGGCCAATGCCAGGTTGTCGGCCAAGTCGGCCGCCAAATACCAGAAGTGGGCCGGGCTTAGCCTGCCCATGTTGCAGCTACTGGATAAGGTAGCCGTGCAGACCCAAGCCGAGGCCGAACGCTTTATCGCTCTCGGGGTTGCCGGCGACAAGCTGAGTGTTTGCGGTAGCCTCAAGTTCGACCTGCAACTGGATCAGCAGAAGATAACCAAGGCCAGAGGCGAAAGGCAGTTGTGGGGACGCGCCTCGTCCCCGGTATGGGTTGCCGGCAGTGTTCATCCTGGGGAATTTGCCGCCATGCTGGAGTGCCATAAACGCTTGTTGGCGCTGTGGCCTGAGGCTTTATTGATCATGGTACCGAGACACCCGGAGCAGTTCGATAATGCCGCCACGGCAATCAAGCAGGCCGGGCTTGCCTATGTGCGGCGCAGCAGCGGCCACGAGCTAGCTGCCGAGACTCAGGTGCTGCTGGGGGATACCATGGGGGAGCTGCTGGGGTTATATGCCTGCGGCGATCTGGCCTTTGTCGGCGGTACCCTGATCACCAATGGCGGGCATAATCCGCTGGAGCCGGCAGCCTTGGGCTTGCCGGTATTTGTCGGCCCCAATCATTGGGACTTTGCCGATATAACCCGTCTGCTGCAAGATGCCGGAGCCTTGCAATTGGTTGAAGATGCTTCCTCGCTGGCGAGTGGCATAACGGCACTGTTACAGGATAGCGATGCGAGACGCCGCGCCGCCCAAGCCGGCTTGGAAGTGGTTAGCAGCAACAGAGGAGCACTGCAGAAGCAGTTGCAGTTGGCTCAGGCCTTGTTGTCAGGCACTCGCTGAGCCGCGGTAGCCTTCCAGCAGCCACTGCCAGTTCTCTTCAGTAAATTGCAGCTCGGGCTGTTTGCGTTTTTCCTTGTTGAAGGAGCGCAGCAGCCGACTGAGATTGGCCTGTTGCCAGCCATCGGCTGGGGTTCGCAGCTCACCTCGGTCAAAATCAATCAGATAAAAGCCCTGGTCGCTGCTGAGAATGTTTTTGGCGTTGAGATCGGCATGGTAGACACCGCGCTGATGAAAACGGCCAATCAAGGCGCCGAGTTGTTGCCACTGTGGGCGGGACATGGCCTGTTTTTGCAGCAGAGCCACCAGATCCTCGGCACCATGAATGCGGCGGATCAGAATGTCGGCCCGGTACCAGAGCCCGAAGCGTTCCACTTTGGCGGCAATGGGCTCGGGCACAGGTAAACCTTCTTCAAAGAGTTGCTCCAAGAGCGCCAGTTCTGCCACGGCGCGGGTCTTGGTGAGGCCGGTGAACAGGTAGGCGTCTTTGCTGAACTTTTCCATCAAGCCACCGCGCCAATAGTGGCGCAATACCCATTGCTGTTTCTCATGCTCAACAAACCAGGTGGTGTAACGCCCCTTGGATGAGCCGACAATCGCTTGCTGTTGCCGCCAAAAAGACTCGTCAAACCAGGTTTCATCCAGGGCTTGTGGGGCGGCAAGGCTCAGCGCCAGGCAACCCTTGGCGGTGTTTTTAATCTGCATCGGCTATTTGTTCGTTATAAGCGTGGAACCTGGGTCTATTCTACATTAAGATCTGGGGTTTGCACCCAAGAAGCCGATTCTGTCCATGAGCCTTGACCCCGCGAAAATTCAATCTCTCTGTTTGCTGCGCCTGTCGGCGATTGGCGATGTTTGTCACGCCGTAGCCATGGTGCAGGCGATTCAGCGCCAGTACCCGCAACTGGCCATCACCTGGGTGATAGGCAAGATAGAATATCAGTTGCTCAAGCACCTGCCCGGAGTTGAGTTTGTGGTGTTCGACAAAGGCCAAGGCTGGAAGAGTTATCTCAATCTGCGGCGGGCGCTCAAGGGACGTCGCTTCGATGTACTGTTGCACATGCAGGTGGCGCTGCGGGCTACCATAGCCTCATTGATGATCCCCGCCAAGGTGCGCATAGGTTTTGACCGGGCCAGAGCCAAAGAAGGGCAGTGGCTGGTGACCAATGAACAGGTGGCTCCGCTGGCAACGCCACACGTGCTGGAAGGTTTTATGGGTTTTGCCGCCAAATTGGGAGTAACAGATTTGAGCCCCAGCTGGCATATCCCGCTGCCGGAAGAGGACAAGGCGTTTGCTCGTCAGTGGGTCGCTGATGATGACAAGACTTTTATCATCTGCCCGGCGGCGAGTAAGGCCGAACGCAACTGGTTGCCGGAGCGGTATGCCGCCGTGGCCAACCATGCGTTTGAACGCGGGTTCAAGGTGTTGCTCTGCGGTGGCCCAAGTGCATTGGAAAAACAGCTGGCTGAGGACATCAGCGCCCAGTGTCAGCAGCAGCCAACTAACTTGATTGGCAAAACATCTCTGGTGCAGTTGCTGGCTATTCTGGAGCGGGCCAGCCTGGTGTTGGCTCCGGATACTGGTCCGGCGCATATGGCGGTGACCCAAGCGACGCCGGTTATCGGTCTCTATGCTCATTCCAATCCGGGGCGCACCGGGCCATACACCTGGAAGGAATATGTGGTGAGTGCCTATGAGCAAGCGATAGCGCAGCAGTTCCCGGGCCATCAGGTTCCCTGGGGCACACGAGCCAAAGGTGAACATCTGATGGAGTTGATCTCTGTGGAGCAGGTGTGCAGCATGTTCGATCGCGTGGCCGCCGACTTTCGTCTTTGAAGTATCAGTCTATGAATAAGCCTATGACAGCCCAATCAGCAGTAAAGTTTTTGTTTGTGCCTGTGTCTTCTGCCGAAGGCATGGGTGAGTATATGCGCTCCTTGATCATCGCCGATGAAGTGAAGCGGGTTTGGCCACAGGCGGATATTCGCTTTGTTCTCAGCCGGGAAGCTCCCTACGCCAAGACTTGTCCCTATCCGGCAGATTTGCTGGCCCGGACGCCCACCAAGGAGGTCAAAGCGGTCAACGGCATCATGGATGAGTTTGCTCCCGATGTGGTGCTGTTTGACGCCTCAGGCCGTAAGTCACAACTGAGCCATGCCCACAACTTGGGTGCCAAGGTGATCTTCTTCAGCCAGCACAAGCGCAAGCGCAGCCGGGGTATGAAAATAGGTCGCGCCAGGGTCACAGACAGCCACTTGGTCGTACAGCCTGAGTTTGTTATCGGCCCTATCAGCGCCTGGGAAAGTATCAAGCTAAAGCTCATTGGTAAGCCGGAACCTGTGTGTATCGGCCCTGTATTTACCCCGCCGGATGAAGCGCGGCAGCAGACTTTGCTGCAACAGTATGGCTTGAATGAGGGCGAATTTTTGCTGTTCAACGCCGGTTCCGGCGGCCATAAACTCAATGACAAGCTGGCAGCCGATTACTTCTTTGCCGCCGCCGAGGCTTGTTACCAAGCCTCGGGGATCCCTGTGGTGATGGTGTTTGGCCCCAATTATCCCAAGGATTTACCGCAGGCTCCCGGAGTTATAGCTATTTCCTCGTTGGCCAATGCCGACTTTATTAATTTGCTGGTGGCCTCGCGCGCGGCGGTTCTCAGTGGCGGTGATACCCTACTGCAGGCCATAGCACTGCGTAAAAATACCCTGGCCGTTGCCGTGTCCAAAGATCAGCCTGCGCGAATTCGTGTCTGTTCAGACAAGGGGTTGGTGCTGCAGGCCGAGGCCGAACAGATGAGTTCGGCAGTACAGGCCCTGTTGTCGCCGGATATGGGGCAGAAGTTGCAACAAGCCATGGCCGCAGAACCGGACATGAACGGGCTACAGCTCACTATAGATGCGCTTAAGGCGTTGCTGGAGAATCAAGCATGACAGGCAGAAGAATCGCCATTGCCATAGACAGTCTCGCCGGTGGCGGCGCCGAAAAAGTAATGCTGACGCTGGCCACAACCTTGAAGCAGATGGGACACGAGCCTCATCTGCTGGTGCTGCATAACGACTGTCACCATGAAGTGCCCGCCGCCCTGGCGGTGCATTTCTGTTTCGATGCCAAAGAGCGCAATATCGACAGTTTCTGGCGTCTGAAATCATCGGTTGCCAGAGTGCAGAGCTGGATTGAACAACTACAGCAGCAACATGGCACATTCGAGTTGTTTCTCTCCAATCTGGACAAGACCAACCTGTTGATGACTCGCGCCTGTGTGGCGCCACTCTACTGCATAGTGCACAACTCGATTGAAGAGGAGTTGCAAAGGCAGCGCAAGTTGGGGCCATTTGCCTATCTGAGTATGCTCAAGGCCAAGAAGGCGCTCAATGGCCAGAAATTGGTGACGGTTTCCAAAGGGATCGCCGGGGAGATAACGCAAGTGGGCCGGATCAAGCCCGCTTCGGTGCAGACTATTTACAATCCGTTTGAGCTGGACAAGATCCAGGCCTTGTCACAACAAGTGCCAGCAGATATGCCGACAGGGAATTATATGATCCATGTCGGCCGTTTTGCCCGGCAGAAACGCCACGATGTGCTCTTTGCTGCCATGAAGCAGATGAAAAACCCTATGCCATTGGTATTGTTGTGTAACAACAAGAAGAAGGCACTCAAGGCGGCGCATAAGTTTGGGATCAGCGACAGGGTGATCATCCCGGGATTTCAGACTAATCCATACCCCTGGATCAAAAATGCCCGTCTGTTGGTGCTCAGTTCCGACTATGAAGGCCTGCCAACGGTATTGATAGAATCACTGGCAGTGGGAACCCCTGTGGTGAGCAGCGATTGCCGTCATGGTCCGAAAGAGATCTTAACCGGGGAGTTTAGCCGTTATCTGGTACCCCGTAGGGAACCTGCTGCACTGGCCAAGGCCATGGATGCGGCGCTGAATGATTATCCGGACTGTGCTACGGCCGAGATACTGCAGCAGGTGGGTGCCAAGCGGGTTGCTGAGCAATATCTGGCATTACTCAACGGGCCTGACTCAGAGTAACAAAGATTAAAAAAAGGGCTGATTCGGCCCTTTTTATTTAGGATTGTACGAACGAACCCGGCCTGTTCCCTGGCGTGCAAGGGCTATTTGCCGGAACCCGTTAACCGAGTCTGAACTTGAGGTAGCTGAAAGGCATTTTCAGCATGCGTCGCCATCCCAGAGTACTGAACAGAGCCAGTTTTGAAGCCGGAAACTTAGGGTCACAATAGCGCTGGTAGAGCAGTTGCCAGTCGAGATGACTCATCTCGTTGGGGCGCTTGCTCTTGGGTATAAAGCGCTTTATCAGACCAAGCCCAATCTGCTCAGGCTCCAGCACCAGTAGATTGGAAGCCATAAATCTATCCCACTGCTCATCCATAGCAGCATCAAAATGGTGCCTGTGCTCCAGCTTGGGCCATGCGGGATCCAGGCGTCTCAGCCAGATATCACAATAAATCTGTTCTGCATGGGGGCAGGTCAAAGGGGCGCCATGATATTGCGCCTGACCGCTTCTCGAAGGGTCGTACTCGAGATCGGCAAACAGTGGCAGGTCCCATATCTTCAACAGATCTTCCTTGAGCCCAAAGTGGAAAAAGTCACTCGGGTGTCTGACAACTCTCTGCCCTTCGGCATAACGCCGAAAGTAGCTGGTATTGACTACGACTCTTTCCTGGAAATAGCTGTCGGCGGCATTGCGGACGGGATACTTGCCCTGGGCTGCTACAAAACCCTTGCCGGTCAGGAAATTGTCCGAGCGCAGTTTGACGGCATAGCGGGTTTCTACCCGTTTAAGCCCTTCGGCGGAGGAGACAATTTGGCGGTTGAAGTTGAGTTTTTGCGGTTTGCCGGCGGCATCATAGGCCACTATGTTGCCACCCGGGTCCTGATTGAGCAGCAGCAGATCCGGCTCCAGCCCACTGCAATCTTGCCCCTCCCAGGTGGAGAGAATAATCTTGGCTCCGGGCAGGTGCTCTCTGATGCTTTGCAAACACTTATGGGTAATGCCTGTTTCCTGGGCCCTTTCCTGGTAGCTTTGAACCGGGCCTTGCACTACCACTGTGATATCGCTGAAATTGATTGCCATAATTAAGCGTCTGAATTGTCGTCGGAAGGAGCCTGGCTAATCGGCCTGGGCCAACAGGGATAGATATTCTTCAGGAACACCACAAAAAATCACTTCATCGCGTTCAATCAGATGGTAATGGATCTGCTTACCCTGACTTATCAGGTAGTTGTATAAAGGTGCTATATACAGCTCCTGCTTTTGCCACTCGCTGGCTGGCTTGGCGGCCTCCTGGGTATAGGCTGCGCAAAAATCGGCGGCATGGCGGAAGTAATACAGGCCTGTACTGCACAGATCGGAAATCGGCCTTTTTTCTGCGGTTTCAACGACGAGCGTCGAATTTACAGCGGCAGGTTTGGCGTATGACCAGTTACTGCCTTCACCCTTGAACACTTCAAGATAGCCGTCACAATGCTCTGTGATGGCAGGAAAGCTAAAGCCCGGGCGGAAAGTATCGATATTGAAGATGGTCAGCGGGGTTTGCAGGTCGACATCCGTTAACCCCAAATAGACGGTTTCGGCCTGTCCTCGAGTCGCTTCCGTGAGCGAGACGATACGGTAATCCTTGATCCCCAGTTGCTGGCAGCGCTTTTCAACAAACTCAGGAGTGTTATAGACATCGCGCACGATAAATAGAAACGGCATGGTCGTAAAATAGCGGCTGAAACTCAGCAGCGCATGGTCAAATAAAGGCTTGCCATGGGCCGGCAGCATATATTTGGGTTCCTGGTAGCCGGCTTTGAAGAAACGGGAACTGAGTCCGGCCATGGGGATGACTATCATAATTGGGCTCCTGTGCAGCTTTGCAGGCGATCATACAGGCGATAGGCATTGCCGATAAAGCCCAATTGTCTGTCGGGTCTGTCATTGTGCAGTGGCAGCATGGACAGAAATAGCTGGATCTGCATGGCGTAGAGCTGGCTCTCGCTGACACCGAATTCACTGGCCATCAGCTGGGTGAAGTCGGCCATGATCTGTTCCCGTCTCTCTGTCACCGCAATATCGAAGTTGAGCGCTTGACCGTCGAGCTGCGCCCGAAAGTAGCCGGCGATAATGGAGTCGTACAGTCCCATCACAGAATGGGCCAGTTTGGCGATGTCGTAGAGGCTGTTGCCATATATAGTTTGCTGCTCGTCGCCGTCTATGCCGCGAGGATCTATCACCTTGATATTACAGGTACGAAAGTCGTAGAGAATATTACTGAAGCAAAAATCACCGTGCAGCACATTGAGTTGACCACTGTCACCAGGAAGTTGCGCCTGAGTCGCTTCGGCCAGTTGATAGATGCTGGGCCTGAGTTGGCCGTTAAAAACGATGGGCTGGTGGAGATCCAGCGGCGTTTGCTTGGCAAACTCCTTGAGGCGTGAGCGGGTCTTGGCCATAAACAAGCCATCCAGGGTCGGCTTGGGTTGCGCCTTTTGACTGGCTGCATCCTTGATAAACTGGCTGCAGGCTCTGAGTATTTTACGCCAGGCAAAAGCCGGCAGTTGGCTGAAGACGTACAGCTCGTTGAGCGCCGTCAGATGCAGATATTCTATGCTGTAGCCAAAGGATTCTGTGGTTTCCTGGGTGCCGAGTAATTGTGGGATATAACTGCGCAGCGGCCCTGGTAGTTCAGTGTACCAGTTGGCCTCGGCAGCCAGTTTACGCTTTTTGTGGCTGTATTTACTGACCACCTGTCCCTGAATCGACATCTCATTGAAGGCTCTCTGGGTGGTCATTCGGCTCTTGGACTGATAGTAAGTATGACTGTGGCCGAAGTCATACCAATGCTCGAAGCGCTCGGGGGTGAGGCCTTTTTCGGCAATATAGCCGTTGAGTCCGGCGATAAAGTCCCACTTGCATTGGGTGATATGGCGGATCAGGGCTCTTGGTGCAGAAAAACTGAAAAAACCATTGGCGATCAATTCACTGGATGGTGGCTGATCACTATGGTGTTTATTGAGCATACCGGTATCCGGATTGAATTCGGCCCAATCATAGTTGTCTTCAACTTGACTCAGGCCGAGCAGATCCGGGGTCTGTGGCAGGGCATCGAACAAGGTGTCTCCATGCAGCACATACAAGGGCTCGGTTGTGGCAAATTCCAGCAGATTGAGGGCATAGACTATCGACTCCCCCAGACTCAAGTGAGTCGGCAGGTACAGGAGTTCTACCTGCTTTTCTGCCAATGTCTGGGTATCATAGGGTCCTGGAATAAAACCCTCTGGCAGTGTCATCACCACTCTCGCTCCCTCGGGAAGCAGGGCCAGTTGATGGTGAAACAGCCGTTTATTGCCTACCGGTAAAAAACAGGGCGGCAGTGGCCCGAATTCAGACTGGAGTTCAGATGCCACGAGTGCTGCAGAAGTTATCAGATACATGCTTGGCCCTATGCTTTGTCGTCCGCCAGTAACTCTTCTATCTGCTCCCGGCTCAACTTGGCAAATTCTGATGGTCTTATCGCCCGGTCATCAATATAGAAACCCTCATGACCACACCAAGGCTTACCCACCAGAATTTCATCGTAGGGAACCTGGTGCTTATCGAGCCAAGCGGTGATCACCGGCAGGGTATGAATATTGATCTTGCCAACATTCCCCTCAAAGGTGCGCATATTGCGAGCGGTGGAGATAACAATGTCAAACCCCTGCGCCTGATATTCACGCAATTTGGCTATCACATCCAAGCGCGGTGACACCGCGCTGTAATCCTTGCTGTCACCTTGAGTGAGGGTGCCGTCAAGGTCGACTATGAGTCGTTTCATCTCTGCCCCAATAGGATAAAAACCTTATTGTACTGTGCGAGGCCAGGCTGAGCCAGTTGCATGCGGACTTTGCACTTGCCGGCTTTGGGACTTAAGTGCCCGTATCTCTTTGGACATATCTTGCTTGAACTTGTCCAGATGGTGCACTTTTTTGATGTAGGCAATGGCTTCCTTGGCCAGAGTCTGGCGTTTGGCTTCACTCTGCAGCAACTGCTCAATCCCTTCGATGAACAGCGGCAATTTGTCGAAGCCATCCCCCAAAACTTTGCCGGTATAAATGCCGAAGCGACTGGTCAATTCATCCGGGTTTTGACAACTGACCAATAAGGTTCCGTATGACAAGGCCTCGAGAAATGACACGGGCAAGGCTTCATGAATAGAGGTATTGACCAGCAGCTTGGCATCTTTCAACAGCTGATTTTTACGCTCGCCTTCAACGTGACCGACAAAGTGCAGGTTGGGTATGTCTTGATACTTGGCCATCACGGCGTTGTTCTCATCGGCCTGTCTATGTGCCTGCCCCAACATGTAGAATTGGTACTGCGGCATGGCTCGGGCAATTTCGGCAAACAACCAACCGCGTTTTACTGATTCTATTCGGCCAAGGAACAAAATATTGTCTTGTTTTTGATGATAATCCGGGTCGAAATTTTCATCTATTTCAATAGGGTTGGGCAGATACTGAATCTCGGTATCTGCCGGCAGGCGATACAAGTCTTTGGCTTTTTGGTCTAAACATCTGGCCTGACTGATAAAACGAATATTGCCCGTCTTAGCGTATTGATGTACAAAATCATAGACTTGTTGATCCCAATAGCAGGGTTCTGGAAACAGCTTGACGGTATTTATTTCATCCCATTCATAAGTGGGACGTGGATCCTGAATCCAAAACAGCAACTTCTTGTTTTTACCAGGGGCCTTGCTGAATATACGATATGAGTGAGTCGTCATTTCAATAGACAGGAAGACATCATATTGCTTTTTTTTCAAGAACAAATAGTTAATAAAATCGAAAGCCCTGGCGGCCAATTTATAGACTTTGATACCGTCTATCATATGGCATTTGGGAATGAGCCTGACTTTACCACAGTCTTTTTTTAGCAGCACTTCGACATCAATATCATCGCCGGGCAGATATTTGGCAATCAAATGACGGGCAAGAAAACCATATCCCCCAAACTTTGTTTTGGCTCCACCAAAATACTCATCAACCAGAAGTGCTACTCTTAACTTACTCATCAGACCTGACCCAAACATATTGCTGAAGACGGCATTTTAGTTAGCCAAGACAACTAATTCAAAATTTATATCTAGAATAAAGTCTTGGTGTTTTTAATAAGATAACGATGTTGTTTTTTTTGCTCTTAATGTTTACTGTTTGTTGTCTTTTGGGGTTTGGTTTTTACCTTGTTTTTAAGGGTGTAAATACTGTAATTGGGTTTCAATGCTTTCTGTCATGGTGAAATGTTTTTTATTATTCTCCATAGCCGAATGCTATTCCAGATTAACTATATCTATAGTGGATTTCGGCATTATTTGATGTAGTACAAGTAGGAAGCATCGAGGACTTATTCGCACTTTCATGAATAATAAGTCATAGGTTCAGTGGCTTATATTTCAGTATTTCGCTCGTTACACCACTCTCAATTTTATGTAGTCATAAAGGGTTTCAGTGTTTGGAAGCCTTAGGGAAGGTGCGAACAAGTCCTCGTGGCACTCTGGCTTACACAGCAACCGGTTCTCTGTGTTATCCGACTTCGACAGGCCCCGGCACGCCTTCAGTTAGATGCGTTGAACGCCAATGGCAAGCCACTCTCTACAAAAGAGAAGGCCACAAGGACTTTACCAAGCACAAAAGTTGGGTAGATCTCAGGTCGTAGAGGATTGACAGGGGTTAGCTTGAGCCGTAAGCCGTTATGTGGGCGCCTAATACGTATTCACAAACGCAGTGCGAGCGGTTAGGATCTGGCCTCTGTATTCGAGTAATATTACGTCGGTATCCTTATGCTCACACGCGCCATCTATCCCGGAACTTTTGATCCCGTTACCAATGGTCATGCGGATCTTATTCAACGTGCCGCGGCACTGTTTTCTCACTTGGTGATAGGCGTGGCAGCCAGTCCATCCAAGCAGCCTTGCTTCACTTTGGAAGAAAGGGTCGCCATGCTAAATGAGGTGACTGCGCACCTGGATAATGTGGAGGTGGTTGGTTTTACCGGGCTACTGGTCGATTTTGCCAAAAAACAAGGCGCCAATGCACTGGTTCGTGGGCTGCGCGCGGTTTCTGATTTCGAATATGAGTTTCAATTAGCCAATATGAATCGTCGGCTCCACCCAGAACTGGAGAGTGTCTTTTTGACTCCGGCGGAAGAAAACTCGTTTATTTCATCTACCCTGGTTAAAGAGGTCGCGCTGCATGGCGGCGATGTCAGCCAGTTTGTTCATCCGGATGTTGCCAAGGCTTTGGTTGCCCGAGTCAAAAAGCAAGGAAGTTAAAGTTAATGAGAAGTCTTTTGTACAAGAGCCTGATGCTGGCCGCAGGCCTGGGTATGAGCGCTGCGAGTCATGCGGCACCTTGGGTCGATAGTTCAGACATTTATTTGAGAGCCGATATTCAGGCGCTGGCTGATGCCGGGGTGATCACGGTTCCCGTTAATACTTACCCCTTGATGTGGGCCGGTATCGGTGCCGATTTGGCCAAGGTTGAGCCGGCAACCCTCACTCCTGCGCTGACTGATGCTTTTTCCAGAGTGAATTTTTACTATCGTCAGGCGATAGAAAATCGTGGCAATGCTGTCATCAAGGCGACGGCAGCCACGGATGCCGCCCGGTTTCAACATTTTGGCTCTGACTACCGTGAAAAGGGCCAACTGAGCGCCTCATATGAATATGTCGGAGAGCGTTTTGCCTTCAAGGCTGCGGGAACCGGTGCCTATGACGCCCAGGATGATGAGAGTGCCCGTTTGGATGACTCCTACATGGCGCTGGTGCTGGGCAACTGGATAATGACAGCGGGTGCTGTGCAGCAGTGGTGGGGCCCTGGGTTTGATTCGGCTTTGCACAAGTCAAACAATGCCCGCCCTATGCCGTCAGTCATGCTCAGTCGTAATAATGCTGCCGGTTTTGAAACCCCTTGGCTATCCTGGATTGGCCCCTGGACCATGACCGCGGGTGTCAGTTGGATGAATGACGACAGAGCCGTTGAAGACACCCTGCTGTGGAACATGCGCGGCAGTGTCAGGCCCTTCAAACAGTTGGAAATAGGCCTTTCCTGGACCACACAATTCTGTGGAGAGGGGCAGGATTGCGGCTTTGGTTCATTCTGGGATGCTATTTCCGGTGGAACCGAGTGTGCTGATGGTGACCCGAACTGCGACCCTTCAATGAATACCAAGATAGGTAACCAGATGGCAGGTTTCGACGTTCGTTATGCCGATACCCTGTTTAATGTGCCTTTTGGTCTCTATCTGGAGCGCACCTGTGAAGACTCCAGCGGTTCGGCGCCATGGCAGATTGCCGACTGCGCCGTGCTGGTGGGGGCTGATACCCGCTTCAACCTGGCGCAGCAGCAATATAAGCTGTTCTTTGAGTATACGGATACTCTGGTTGCCTGTGGTGGTGATCCCAATGTGTTCAACTGTTTCTATGAGCATACTACTTATTTGAGTGGTTCCCGTTATTACAAACGTTCCTTGGGTTCTACCTATGACAGCGATGCCAAGGTCTACGTTCTGGGCTTGGTAGGGCAATTTGCCGACAGCCATGGTATTAACGCCTACCTGCGCTATGCTCAGCTCAACAAAGACGGTAAAAACCGAAATAATGGTTGGGCCCCCAAACCAGCCAAGGAAGATTTGCTGATGTTGGAACTCAGCTATCGTATGCCCTTGCTGAAGGGGATGATGACTTTTGGTGGCACAGCTTCCCGTTCAGAGTTTGCAACTTATAACGATAACGATGCCAGTTTGTTTGGTAGTTATGAGTACAGGTTCTGAGTGACAACTGCTTAACTAAGCCTGTATAGCCGGCTTTTTTAATCCCAGCCACAAGAATGTTACCAAGTTTAGCCGGCCTAGCCGGCTTTTTTATGCTCGTAAAGAAAATGTTACCAAGTTTAAACGGAATGATTGCGTAAAAAACGGCATTAACGTAATTTGGCCTTAAGAAACTACAGCTATATTGCATCCAGACCTACTTCCTGTTTAGGTTGTTTTTTTATCAGTTCCAAGTTTGGAACCCGGGAGCTTATTTTTGATTTCAGTCGTAATACCCGCCAAAGACGAAGCCGGCAATATAGGCCCTCTCATTAATGAGATCTGTCAGGCCTTGGCAACGACAACCCCTTTTGAAATTCTGGTTGTAGATGATGGCAGCAGCGATAATACTGCCGACGAAGTGTTGAAAACTGCAAAGCAAAACAGCTGTGATGCCAGAGTTATTCGCCATAAACGCAGTACAGGCCAGAGCACGGCTATCTGCACAGGTGTGCGCGAGGCCAAAGGGGAATATATAGTGACCCTGGATGCCGATGGTCAAAATGATCCTGCCGACATTCCCGCCATGATCCGGCTGATCCCGGAAATGAACAGTGCTGATTTTTGCATCGCTGGTTATCGAAAGCACCGTAAAGATACGGCTTGGAAACGCTTTCAATCCCGTTTTGCCAACAGGGTACGCGATGCCTTATTGCACGATGGCGTTCCGGATACCGGCTGTGGTCTTAAGCTCTTTCCGCGAGCCAGTTTTCTGAAACTCCCCTATTTCAACCATATGCATAGGTATATTCCGGCGCTTATCCGACGTATGGGCGGTGATGTGCGGATTTCTGTGGTTAATCACAGAGACAGACAAGCCGGTATTTCCAAATATACCGCCTGGAATCGACTCTGGGTGGGAATCGTCGATATCCTCGGGGTGATGTGGTTGATTCGCCGGGCCAAAATTGCCGAGATAGACAGCATTGAATACAGCCGCCGGGACTAAACTGAAGCGCCTGCTAAAGACGCTGTTGTTGATATCCGTCTTGCTTGGGCTGATGTTGGCCGTTCAGGCCGGCTGGTTTGAGCATCTCACCGACAGTAACTGGGTCGCTAACTTTATTCACCGCCAAGGGCCTGCCGGAGTGGCGTTACTGTTTGCTGTCGGCGCTCTGTTTACTGCTGTGGGCGGCCCGAGGCAGATCATCGCATTTGTTTTCGGCTTCGCGCTTGGTGGTGCTGTGGGCGCCCTGTTTTCTACCTTTGCCGCCTTGGCGGGTTGTCTCCTCAGCTTTTATTGTGCCCGTTTGACGGTGCGCGAGTTTCTACAGAAGCGCTTTGGGTCGCGGCTGCAACGTTTTGAACGGCTGATCATTCATCGCACCTGGCTTAAAGTTTTAATGATCAGGCTATTACCTGTTGGCAGCAACCTGTTGACCAATCTCTTCGCCGGGGCAACCAGGGTGCCTGCCGGCGGGTTCTTAATCGGCAGTTTCATCGGCTACCTGCCGCAGATGCTGATCTTTGCCTATGCAGGAGCCGGCTTGGGCTTGTCTGATCAGTATCAACTCGGTATCAGCCTGGTGTTATTGCTGCTTTCCAGCGCCATAGGAACTTACCTTTACCGTAATCGTCTGAGCCGTCAGGTGGATGATTTGGTTACAGATAAACAGGGGCTTTGATGAATTGGCTGCGTAGCTACTTTGACAGTGATGATTACACAAAAGTGTTTTGGGCACTGTTCTGGCTGACCCTGTTTATTATGTTGTTGGGAATAGGATTCCGCTCTCCCTGGCCTGCCGACGAGCCTAGATTTGTCGAAGTCGCCAGAGAAATGGTCAGCAGCGGTCAGTGGTTGTTTCCCAGCCGTGGTGGCGAATTCTATCCGGACAAACCGCCGGTTTTCATGTGGGCCATAGCACTTTGTTACGCCTTGATTGGAGACCTCAAGCTGGCTTTCTTACTGCCCAATGCCCTGTGTGGTTTGTTGACCGTGATGCTGGTCTACGATCTGGGCGCAAGGCTGTGGAATGTTCGCACCGGGCGCAACGCTGCTCTGCTACTGATGTTGGTGCCGCAGTTTTTGATGCAGGCCAAGAATGCCCAGATAGATGCCATGGTGATGTGCTGGATAACTTTAGGGTGCTATGGCTTGCTGCGCCATTTCCTCAAGGGACCCAGTTGGGGCTGGTATTTTGCCGCCTGGGGCTTTATGGGGCTGGGAGTTATCACCAAGGGAGTTGGTTTTCTGCCCTTGCTGCTGTTGTTGCCGTTGGGGGTGTACAGTTGGCAAAAGGGCTTGTGGCGAGAGAGTTGGCGCTGGCGAATAGTATTGGGGCCGGTTGTTATGCTGGCCGTAATTGCGCTCTGGTTGGTTCCCATGGTGCTGACGGTTCAAGCTTCGGCCAGCCCGGAACACCTGGCATATATGAACAATATTCTGTTTAAGCAGACGGGTGAGCGTTACGTCAACGCCTGGCATCATATCAAGCCCTGGTATTTCTTTGTTTTCAGTGTCATTCCCTGGCTCTGGTTCCCGCTGCCCCTATTGGCATTGGCTTACGGAAAGCGACTCTGGGCAGCTATCAAGGCTGACCCAGGCATTGCCGTTTTGCTGTTATGGGTCTTGCTGGTGGTGGTGTTTTTCAGCATCAGCCCAGGTAAGCGTAATGTCTATATTTTGCCGGCACTGCCGATGGCCGCGCTGGCCATTGCCGCAGCACTGCAGGGAGCACAGTTGTGTCTGTGGTTTGAGCGCTTGGTGTCCGCCCTGTTGTGGTTGTTGGGGGGCTTGTTGCTGACTCTGGGCGTGCTGGCATTGCTGCACCATCCCAAATTGCTCGAGAGACTGGCTGATTATACCGATGATCTCACAGGTATCGGTTATCTGTTTATGGTGCTCGGTTCCTCCTGGCTTATTTTGCTCTGGTGGTTAAGGAAACAGCCTTCGCTGCTCCGCTCCGGTGTGGTGACTATTCTTGGTTGGGCCTTGGTCAGTAGCTGGGGCTATCTGTTGCTCGACGAAATACGTACTCCCAAGGCCTTGATGCAGCACACTGCCGAGGTTATAGGTGAAGATGCCGAGCTTGGGCTGATCCGCTTTAAGGAGCAGTTTATTCTGTTTTCTCCCATGAGTATTACCCACTTCAGTTATCTGGCTTCCACTGCCGAGCAGGAGCGCAGGGCCTGGCAGTGGCTGCAACAAGGTAAACAGCGTTACCTCCTGGTTCCCGGTGGGATAACGCTTGATTGCTTTGATATGAGCAAGGGCCAGAACATGGGCACGGCCCACAGAGAGGAGTGGTATTTACTTGGGGCTTCGGCGAGTTTGCCCGAGTGTCAGGCCCCCAAGACCATGGTCAGTTACCACACGCCGCACCCGGGACAGTGGATGCGGGAGTGATTACCCTTCTATGCATTGAGCTTGGCTCGTACTCTGTCCCAAAAGCTTACTGGTTGCTCCATGATTTTCCTGAGATTCTTGAGAGCAGGATTCTGATTCAGCTCCTTAGATTGGAAGGAAAATTCGCTTAATATATCCCGGTAGGCCTGTCGTAATTCGGGGGTATTGGGATACCAAGCGAAGCTATTCCCTAAAAAGGTGAGAAAGTCTTCTCTACTGCTGGAGAGAGAATAAGAGCTTAACAGTGAGAATACTTCTCTGAGATAACGTTTAATATCATCAGTTTTTACTTTTTGTTTGGATATACTGCCAGCTCTTTGACGCCATAAAACAACAACTCTTGACGAAACAGCAAGAGATTTTGCTGCGAGTTGCCCCTTGATAAAGGGGACTACGTCCTCATACCAACAGCCTGTGGGAAATGACTGGATAACATCAATGAAGAAGTCTGTCCTGTATAAACGATTCCAAGCGGCGACATACGTTTTTCCAAGTATATGCTGCTTATTATCGGCATAAGTGTATTTGCCTTCAATCCCTTTAAAACAGGGAGATAGTGGTCGTAACCCTTGCTCATCAAATAAGCGAAGCTGACCAGTAACAATGTCGGCTTTTTCTTGCTCAGCCATGTTGTATAAATCTGTCAGAGCATCAGAGCAGAGTATGTCATCACTATCGATAAAGAACAGGTACTTTCCTTTCGCGTGATTAACGCCGGTATTCCTGGCCGCTCCCAAGCCTTGATTGGCAGTATGGCGGACAACAGACACTCTTCTGTTTTGAGTATTGTAATCAGCCAAAATCTTTGGGGTCGAGTCAGTTGAAAAATCGTCAATACAGATGATCTCAATATCTCCAAATGACTGTTTTAGAATACTGTCCAAGCATTCTTTGAGATATTCTTCTACGTTAAAACACGGAACTATTACAGAAATTAACGGTTGTTTTTGTTGGTTCATCGAGTTGTTGCTTTTAGGCATAAATGTGTTGAAGGGGTTTACCTTGTCTGGCACAGGCTGCAAAACACTGTGGTGCGCTGTCCCAGGCGTATTTCGGATAACATATGGCCGCATTGGGTACAGGTTTCCCCACCGCGGCCATAGACATGCAGCTTCTGGGCAAAGTAACCCGGTTTACCTTCGGCATTGGTGAAGTCTTTCAGTGTGGTGCCCCCCTGCTTGATTGCCTGGGCCAGGATCAGCTTTATCTCGGCGACCAGCACTGTCAGCCGCTCTTTATCCACTTTACCGGCCTCGGCCTGCGGGTGGACCCCGGCGGCAAACAGGGCTTCGTTGGCATAGATATTACCGACACCCACCACAATGGCATTGTCCATCAGACAGAGTTTTATCGCCTTCTTCTTGCCTTTGAGCGCCGCGTGTAGTTGCTCGACATTGAAGGCATCCGTTAAAGGTTCGGGCCCCAGTTTGGCCAGCAGCGGATGAGCCGTTTCCGGCAACTCGCACCAGAGCCAGGCACCGAATCTGCGCGGATCGTTGAACCTCAGCACCCGGCCGTTTTCCAATTCCAAATCTATATGATCGTGCTTCTCAGCCGGTGTGCTACGGGGCAAAATCCGCAGGCTGCCGGACATCCCCAGATGCACTATGCAGGTACCGGCATCTGTATCCAGCAGCAGGTATTTGGCGCGGCGGCGCACGGCTCTAATGGTCTGTCCTATGATATTGCGGGCCGTTTCCGGTACCGGCCAACGCAGCGAAGGATTACGAACGATAAGGTTACTGACGGTCTGATCAACAAGATACGGCGCAACCCCGAGGCGGGTCACTTCCACTTCCGGCAATTCTGGCATAAGGCTCTCTGCTCTATCAGCTTGTGGATACACTCAGCAGAGGTACAACACCACTTCTGAGGCTGGGGGGAATAAGATACCAGTTCCCGGCGGCAGATTTAAGCAGTCCCTGATGGGGATAGAACAGCCAAAGTTGTGGCTCGGCAGCGCCGCTGACTTTCAGCAGCAACTCTCGTGGTCGCTCATCTTGGGTGAGTTCTGGTTTACTTGCCAATGGTGATACCCGAATACTGAGCCAGGCTTGACTCCAGTCGGCACAATTGAGCACCTTGGGATCACACTGCCATTGGCCATTGGCGGCCTGTGCCAGCCAGATCCCGCCCAGTTGCAGCTGCTGCAGTTCAGTATTGCTGTCAAACAGCTCGCGGGTATCGGGCACCGAGTTCATGCGTTTATCCAGCAAGGTCAGTACCGACACCATCAGAATGGAGGCCAGAATAATGATGTTATTCCACTGTTTGCGGGTCAGTGCCATGGGCAAGAATGTTTGGTTGAGGTCGAATCGCCAGTGTAGCACGGTGGCAGGTATCAGCCACCCGTGCTGTTCATAAACCTCAGGATCTGCACCTGATTGGGATCATCGAAGTGATGCTCTTTGGGTTTGCGCTGAATCGCCTCGAAGATAGCCTGCTTCAATACGTCTATATCACCAGGATGGCTGCGGATGATCTGCTTCAGATCCAGTGAGTGTTCATTCCCCAGGCACAGTAGCAAGCGGCCTTCGGCCGTGACTCTGACCCGGTTGCACTCATGGCAAAAGTTATGGCTGTGGGGCGAAATAAAACCTATATGGATAGGGCTGTCGGCCATGCTGTAGTAACGTGCCGGGCCACCGGTACGCTTGGATGACAGGCTCAAGGGCCAGCGTTGATTGATGATTTCCCTGACATCACTGCTGCTCATGTGCCTTGGCAGAGAACGCTCTTCCATCACACCCAGAGGCATCTCTTCGATAAAGGCGATATCCAGCTGCTTTTGACGGCAATATTCCAGCAGATCGATAATTTCGTTTTCGTTGCGTCCCTTGAGGATCACGGCGTTGATCTTGATTCTGTCAAAGCCGGCCGCCTTGGCGGCATCTATGCCCTTGAGCACCCGCTCCAGCTTGCCGTTGCGGGTCAGGGTGGTGAAGAGTTCGCTTTTTAGAGTATCCAGGCTGATATTAAGGCGGTTCAAGCCGGCGGCTTTCAGCGCCGGAGCCAGCTTGGCCAGCCTGGAGCCGTTGCTGGTCATGGAAAGATCCTTGAGCCCGGGTAGTGCCGCCAACTGCGCCACCAAACGGTCACAATCGCTGCGTACCAAGGGTTCGCCGCCGGTGAGGCGTATCTTGCTGACACCAAGTTCGGTAAAGGCGCGGCCGATAAAGGCCAGCTCCTCCAGACTCAATACCTGTTCCCGCTCCAGAAAACAGGGATCTTCACTCATGCAATAGATGCAGCGAAAATCACACCTGTCGGTAATGGAGAGGCGCAGATACTCTATTTTGCGGCCAAAGCCGTCACTCAGGCTGTTCAAGGGCAGGCTCAGAGCAGGTCTGCAAACGGGTGTACATAGACGGTTTCACCCGCCTCTATGCGTTCATCTGCCTCGCCGATAATCACCAAACAGTTGGCCTTGACCATGGAGCTGAGCATGCCTGAGCCCTGGGCACCGGTCGTGCGTACGTGCAATTGGCCATCATCTCCCAGGGTCATGATGCCGCGGCTGAATTCTGTGCGGCCGCTGCGGCTGCGCATGGCTTCATCGGCAATCGCCGGCAATAGTCTTGGCTGCCAGCTTGGTTCGCCGGCCAGTTTACGCAATGCCGGTTGAACAAACATCAGGAAAGAGACCATCACGGCCACAGGATTGCCGGGCAAGCCGAAGAACAATGTTTGGTCTATCTTACCGAACGCCAATGGGCGTCCCGGGCGCATATTGATGCGCCAGAAGTTGATTTCCCCCAGCTTGGCCAGCACTGTCTTGATATAATCGGCATTGCCGACAGACACCCCGCCCGAGCTGATGATCACATCGGCCTGAGTCGCCGCCTGGCTCAATGTTTGGCTCAGAACCGCTTCCGAGTCTTCGATGATCCCCAAGTCCAGCACTTCACAGCCCAGGCGCTTGGCCATTGCCTTGATGGTATAGCGGTTGGAGTCGTAGATGCAGTTGGCCTTGAGCTCAGTGCCGGGTTGGCTGACTTCATCGCCGGTGGAGAATACGGCAATTCTGGGGCGGCGCTTGAGGGGCATCTCAAACAGTCCCAGCGAAGCCAGCAGGCCTTGCTCGGCAGCGCCCAAACGAGTGCCACTGCCAAGGGCCACGGCACCTTGGGCTATATCTTCACCCGCCAGACGCACGTGCTGGCCGCGATAGATTTTGCCACTGAAGCTGACCTTGCCATCGGTTTCGGTGGCAAGCTCTCTGGGTTGAATGGTATCTGCGCCAAGAGGAACCGGCGCACCTGTCATAATTCGTACCGCTTCACCCGGCTGCAGCTGGCCTGAATATTGATGACCGGCCAGCACTTCTCCTTTCAGCTCAAAGGGTTGTGACATGTTGTCTTGAAACGCGAAGGCGTAACCATCCATTGCCGAGTTGGTCTGCTGCGGTACGTTCACCGGTGATATGGCGTCCTGGGCCAGAATACGATTGTCGGCTTCATCGAGCGTCAACAGTTCCGTCTCTGTGACGGGTTTGACTTGCTCCAGAATATGGTCGATGCCCTGACGTACCGACAGATTCCGTTCACTGCCGAGCTCACAGGCGCTCAAGGGCAGGGCTCTTGCTGAAGAGGGCTTGGATTCGGGGCGATAATCGCGAACATACTGCTGCACAAAGTCAGCAATTTGCGCCACATTGTTGAGATCCAGGCGGCGGATCTCTCCCGGCAGCTTGGTTTCATCACAGCAGGCAATTGCGAGGATATTGGGATCCTCGGTATGGATAAAGGGTTTGCCATGGGCGGCTCGGTGTAATTCAATTTTGGGCAGCGCCAATTTCTTGAAGCCTTCCACCAACACCAGATCGGCCTTGTCCTGTTCCAACTGGCCGAGTAGATGCAGCAGGTCCGGATCTCTGTCCAGCGGATCTTCCGTCATCAAGGCCCAACGCACATGGGAGGCCACCAACATCTGTCTGGCGCCAGCCTTGCGCATTTCATAGCTATCTTTGCCCGGCTCATCAATATCAAAGTTGTGATGAGCGTGTTTGATCACTGCCAGTCTCAAACCACGACGATTCAGCTCAGGGATCAACTGCTTCAACAGTGTGGTCTTGCCTGTGCCGCTGTAGGCACAGAAGCCCAACACGGGAATGGACAGGGGATTGGTAAAGACAGTGCTCATAAAAACCTCTTAAGCTTGGGATATTTCCGCCGCGAGTTGTTGTTTTTGTTCGTTGGTATTGACGTTAATAAAGGCGCTGGGTTGATCGGCGAATGATTCAACCACTACCGGGTGTTCACTGTACCAGAGATCGATACGGCGCCTGCCGGAATCGAGAAAGGCCTGCATCGAATCCCTCACCGTCGGTTTGAGCAGCATAACCACCGGCTGCTCCCGCTCGCCATCGGATGCCACGGCGAGATCCGCCTCTGACGCCTGCAGCTTTTGCGCCATACGCTCGACCAGGTCTTTGGGCAGCAAAGGGCAGTCGCAGGGCACCACCAACAGCAGATCGGCATCTGTCTTGTCCAGGGCGCTGATCATTCCCGCCAACGGCCCGGGATAACCCTGTTCCAGGTCGGCAATGACAGGAAAACCGAACTCAGCATAACGTGTTTGATTGCGGTTGGCGTTGATCAGGATCTGATTCACCTGAGGTTTTACCCTGTCGATAACATGGGCAATCATGGGGCGTCCCAGCAGGTCCACCAAGCCTTTGTCTTCTCCGCCCATACGCCTGGCCATGCCTCCGGCGAGTATCACCGCATCAATGCGCTGCGACATAGTTGTTCTCCTGCAGTTCTTCCGTGGCCAGAGTCAAATTGGCTGAGGTTGTCAGTTGTTGTGATTCTATATGCCAATGTTGGTGACAAAGTGCCGTTAGTTCTGAGTGCTGGTGGCTACTGATAAGCAGTCCTGTGCCTTGTTGCTTCAATTCGGCAATCATAGCAAAAACGGTTTGCTGCGATGCCCTGTCCATATTGGATATGGGTTCATCGAGCATGAGTAACTTGGGTTTCAACAGCCAGGCTCTGGCCAGTGCCAGCCGTTGCCGTTCACCGCCGGACAGAGTTGAGGCGTTGGTCTTGAGCAGTTGCCCCAACTGGGCATGTTCTATCGCGCTTTGCATCCTAGTGTGCTGTTCGGTCTTATCCAGGCTGCTGTATTTCTGCGCCAGTTGCAGATTGTAGCTGACATTGCCTTCAAACAGGTACGGGTGTTGATGCAGGTAAATAGCCTTGCCGAGCAAGGTATCGCGTTGCCACCAGGGCGCAGCTGGAAATCCTTGGGTATAGATGGTACCGGCACTGGGTTTGAGTAAACCGGCCAGCAGCTTCATCAGAGTGGTTTTGCCGCAGCCATTATCACCTTGCAGATAGATGACCTCGCCCTGGCAAAACTCCAGTTGCCGGGTGCGAAATAACAGGCGTTCACCAAAACGCATCTCTAGATCTTGGGCTATCAGCTTTATCATCAAGCGTCCTAATGGCTTCTGGGATTGGCCCTGCCACGCAGAGTACCCAGAGCAAAATTCAGTATCAATGCCAGCACCAGCAGCACCAAGCCAAGGGCTATCGCCTGGGCAAAGTCGCCTTTACTGGTTTCCAGTGAAATCGCGGTGGGAATGTTACGGGTGACATGGGCTATGTTGCCACCAACCATCATGGAACAGCCGACTTCAGTAATGATACGGGAAAACGCGGCGATAATCGCCAGTAACAGAGGTACTCTCAGCTCGCGGCAAACCACCCAGATGGCAGAGGTCCAACTGGCGCCCAGAGTGCGGCTGGTTTCCCAGGCGCGGCGGTCGACACTGGTGAAGGCGGCATGGCTCATGGCTATCAGTACCGGGGCACAGATCATCATCTGCCCGAGGATCATCCCCTTCTGGGTAAAGAGCCAGCGAAGATCACCCAGGGCACCGTTACGGGTCAGCAGTAAATAGGCCAACAGGCCTACCACCACAGTGGGAATGGATTGCAGGGTTTGCACCAGATTGGTTACCAGCCAGCGGCCGGGGAATTGCACAAACGCCAGGGCGAACCCCAGTATCATGGACGGCAGCAAGGTGATCAGCAGCGCCGCGAAAGATACCGAGAAAGAGACGGAGATAATAGACCAGACTTCAGGGTCTCTGGAAAACAGCAGGCCTAGGGCCTGCTGTATAAGGGCTAACCAGCCTTCACTCATTTGCCGTAAGTTGCCTTGAACAGTTGTTCGCCTTGAACTTTATAGCTGTTGATCATGCTTTGTGCTTCTTTGCTAATCAACCAATCACTGAAGGCACGTGCACCTTTGTGATTCAGATCAGGGTATTTGGCAGGGTTGATCAGGATAACCTGGTAAGGGTTGGCCAAAGTGGCACCGCCGTCGAAGTCGATGCCCAGGTCCAGCTTGGCTTTGTAAGCCACGAAAGTACCACGGTCAGACAGGGTGTAACCTTGCAGTTCGTTGGCCATCAGCAGGGTTTTGCCCATACCTTGACCTACAGAGGTGTAACCTTTGAAGTCTGGAGTCACGTTGGCGGCTTTCCAGATGATCAGCTCTTTCTTGTGAGTACCTGAGTCATCACCACGGGATACGAAAGGTACACCTGACTTGGCGATTTTGGCGAAGGCTTCTTCGGCATTTTTGCTGTCACGGGCCTTGGCTGGGTCGTTCTTGGGGCCAAGGATAACAAAGTCGTTTTCCATGATGCCGCGAGGCTCAACACCGAAACCATCGGCGACGAACTTGGCTTCTGCGCCAGGAGCGTGAGTCATCACCAGATCCACATCACCCTGAGAACCCAGTTTCAGAGCCTTACCTGTACCTGTGGCAATCACTTGTACCTTATAGCCTGATTCAGATTCAAATTTTGGCAGCAGGTAACCCAGCAGACCTGAGTTTTCAGTACTGGTGGTAGTGGCTAGCTTGATGGTTTCCTGAGCGGAAGCCGGGGCAGAGATCATCAGGCCTGCCGCAATGGCAAGACCCAGCAGTTGTTTCAAGTTCAACATTATTGCTCCTTGGCGTGATTTTAATAAGTGGGCCTAACCCATAAGCCTGCGGGCCACGGCCTTGTACTCGCACCCATTAAAGCAATTTGGGTGCCAAAAACGAATGTTTGCTATAAACCGATATTGAGGGATCCAATATGTGAACTGGATCCCAAGCTTGGTAAATAAGTATCAGACAAATTGTCCCAACCGGCTTTTTCTCTGGTTCATAGTGACCAATTTTTACCGTATCAATGATAGAATCTATTTCAATTGAGTCAAAATGTCCTGAAGCCGACAATATGAGCCAGATAGAAAAGCCACTTAAGTCTAAGCCAATGCCTTCTGCCGTGTCCGTGTTGATCGTCGACGACGAGCCCGGTATGCGCAGTTTCCTCAACAAAGCGCTGGCAAAGAAATTTGCCCTGGTAGAAACCGCTGCCAGCATAGAAGAAGCCGAACAACTGCGCAGCCGTTGTCACTTCGATCTGCTGATTGTGGATATACGTCTGCCCGGCCGCTCAGGTATTGAGTGGCGTGAGGCGCTGGATGATCAGGAGCGGCGCTCCGACATCATCTTTATGACGGGCTATGCCGATATGGAAGTGGCGATTCAGGCACTCAGGGCCGGCGCTTCCGACTTCATCATGAAGCCTTTCCATCTGGAGCAGATGATGAAGGCGGTCGATCGCTGCATCGAGCGGCGCTTGCTGAAGCGGGAAAACCTGATGCTGCGCCGGGAAGTGTCCAGCGGCTATTCCTCCACCATCATAGGCAACAGTGATGCCATGATGGAGGTCAAGCGGGTGATAGAGCGAGTGGCACCAACCAATGCGGTGGTGCTTATCGAAGGCGAGTCCGGTACGGGCAAGGAGCTGGTGGCCAGGCAACTTCACCTGCTCAGTGGTCGTCAGGGCCCGTTTGTACCGGTTAACTGTGGTGCCATCGCTCCCGAGCTACTGGAGAGTGAACTCTTTGGTCATACCGCTGGCTCTTTTACCGGTGCCAAGGGCAATCGCGAAGGTCTATTCAGCTTTGCCTCCGGAGGCACCATCTTCCTCGATGAGATCGGGGAAATGCCGCTGAAAATGCAGACGGCCTTGCTGCGGGTGTTGGAGCAAAAGGCGATTCGTCCGGTTGGCAGTGAAAAAGAAGTTAATATTGATGTCCGGGTGATAGCGGCAACCAACCGTAAGCTGGCCGATGAAGTGGAAGCCGGGCATTTCCGCCGCGATCTCTTCTACCGTCTCAATGTGCTCGACATAGTTATCCCGCCATTACGGGAAAGACCGGATGATGTGGTGGAATTGACCCATCACTTTACCCGCCAGTTGGCCGCCGAGCTCGGGGTGAAAGAGGTGGTCTGGAGCCATGAAGACCTGCTCAAACTGCAGCAACATCAGTGGCCTGGGAATATCCGCGAATTGCGTAACATGATAGAGCGCTGCATTCTGCTGGGTAAACCACCGGCGGAATACTGGAAAGAACAGCCCAAGGCCGAGCTGAATGCCCAGCCTGGCTATCCCCACGACTGGGCGCTCAAGGATGTGGAAAAAGACCATGTCACGGCCGTGGTTGACTCCCACGGCGGCAATAAGTCGGCGGCAGCCCGGGTGCTGGGAGTGTCTCGCAAAACACTGGATCGTAAATATAAAGAGTGGTTTGACTGCGAGTCGGAGGTCTGAGCTTGTCACTGTTTAAACGGCTCTTTGGCCTGAGCTGGCAGCAGCTGCAGGCAAAGGTGCGTTATCGCATTCTGATCCTGACTCTGTTGCCTATCTTGCTGACGTTGGTGAGCCTGGTGTTTATCACCATATACTGGAACATCAGCTACACAGGCAAACAGCTGTTTATGAAGGTCAAAGCCGATCTGACAGTGGCCAACAACACACTGGCCGCGGTGCAGGAGCGTCAGGAAAAGCAGCTGGAACATGTGATGCAGTCCTTCGATTTCCAGACCCATTTTCGTTCGATACTCGAAGGTGAACAGCAGAAGCAGAAAGATCTCAATGCTTTCCTGGATCAACAGCGCAAGGCGTTGGATCTCGATTTTCTGCGTCTGGTCAGAATTGCCGATGCTGCGGCCGATCCTGACTTGCGGCAGATGCTGCCCTTGGTTCAGGGGCAAAGCGCCTATTCAGGGCTGATGGTGCTCTCCTCCTCGCGGCTGGCACGAATCGATCCCGAGTTAGCCGAGCGTGCCAAGATCCCGGTGAAAATGACCTTAAGGGCACAAAATCCCGACAGAGAAGTGGAAGAGCGGGGCATGCTCAGTCGCAGCCTGCTGCCGGTAGCCGATGAAAACGGTAAGGTTGGCTGGTATCTGGATGGCGGGATCCTGTTTAATCGCAATACTCGCATCGTCGACCATATTCGCGATCTGGTCTATGACAAAGGCACACTGCCTGAGCGTTCCATAGGCACTGTGACCATCTTCCTCGACAATATCCGCATCAGCACCAATGTGCCTCTGCATTTCTTCCCCAAAGAGGATGAAAATCGCGGCCGGGCATTGGGCACCCTGGTGTCCGAGGAGGTGCGTCAGCAGGTGTTGGTCAAAGGGCAACTCTGGGTCGATAGAGCCTTTGTTTACAACGACTGGTTTATCTCGGCCTATGCGCCGCTGACTGATATTCGAGGCCAGCGGATAGGCATGATCTATTCCGGGTTTTCCGAGTCGCCTTTTATCCATAACTATCTGCTTAATATCATAGAGTTGGGCACCATTTTGATGTTGGTGTTGCTGGTTTCCGGGCTCTTGGTTTATCGCGGTGCTTACAGTTTGTTGCAGCCGATAGAGCGTATTCACCAAGTGGTTAAGGCGGTGCAGTCCGGGCGCAATCTGCGTATCGGCGAGCTGGGACTGGACAGAGACAATGAGCTGGCCAACCTGGCCGAGCAGTTCGACCGCATGCTCGATTTATTGCAGCGCCGCAATGCGCAAATTCAAGCGGCGGCCGAGCAACTGGAGATGAAGGTCGAGGAACGTACCCGTAGCCTGCAGGAAAAAACCGAAGAGCTGCAGCGCAACGTGCAATTACTGAACGAAACCCGTCAGCAGTTGGTGACCAATGAAAAGCTCACAGCCCTTGGGGAGCTGACCGCTGGGATTGCCCACGAGATCAACAACCCTACCGCCGTAATCCTTGGCAATATGGAACTGCTGCGGGTGGAGCTTGGGGATAACGCCGAGCTGGTCGAAGAGGAGATAGATCTCATCATCCAGCAGGTGGGGCGTATCAGCACTATTATCCGCAGCTTGCTGCAGTACAGCCGTCCCGGCGAGTTCAATGCGCCGCTGGAGATGCATCAAATCACACCTATTATCGAAGAGATGCAGCTGTTGGTACGTCACTCACTGGGTAAGCAGGAAGTGGTGTTGTTGCCTGAGCTGAACGCCAGTTATCCGGTGCAGGTAAATCGTCCGCAACTGCTGCAGGTGCTGATCAATCTGGTGGTCAACGCTGCTCATGCTATGGATGGCAAGGGGCGGATCTGGATCCGTACCTATGACTGGGTGGAACAGGACGAACCTGTGGGGATCAAGATAGAGATTGAAGATGAAGGTTCTGGGATCCCGCAGGAGCAGTTGAGTCGGATATTCGATCCCTTCTATACCACCCGTAAGGATGGTACTGGGCTGGGCTTGTCGCTGAGCTACGGTATTATCAAACGCATAGGCGGCACCATAGAGGTCAGTTCGACTGTGGGTAAGGGGACACTGTTTACTGTCAGTATTTACCATATGGCCAAAGAGGATCAGTCAGGCCCCTATGATGGTTTGCTGTTTGGGTAGGCTCTTGGCTTGGCGTGAAAAAACAAAAAAAGAGCCGGGTAATTAACCCGGCCACAAAGAGTGTGTGAGCAATGTCGTGCTTTGCAAACTCAGGAACACCATAACTCTCAGCGGGTACTGCGGGCCTAAAGCTAAGGATGAGTTTTGGAACGCAAGTTAACGATAATCGTTCTCATTTATGTTTGCAACTATTTTTTGACTTTTGGCGATAAAATTTTCCAGTGCTATTCCTCCCTTCTTGGATGTCCGACCCAAAAATCTACCTAACTTATTAATTTTAAATTAGTTTAAATCTAAGGTGTAGGCCGGTAGTCATTGGTAGTTTTGGGGCTAAATCCAGATGGCTGCACCTTCCTTAGCGCCTGACTCCCTCTATATTGGTTTGTTAGAGAGGGGCATCAAAATTTAAAAACAGCGGCGAGGGATGAAAATAGTTGGCGGAGAGGAGGAGCATAAAGCTCTGACAATAAGAATCAGCCAAAAAAAA
>NZ_JBICJO010000007.1:0-176051 GCF_043103185.1 Shewanella sp. YQ_9 | reverse complement strand
TGTTTTTCTGCAAGATACCTGAACTTACCTCAGAAGCCCCTTCCCTGAAAATAGGGCCACAGAATAGCCAGGGCGATTGACCACATGGTCAACCAGATAAATCTGTCCAGATAACGCCAGGCCGCGGGACGGCTGAACACGGGCGCCAGCAGGCGCGCGCCAAAGCTCAGACTAAAGAACCAGATAAAGGAAGCCAGCACGGCCCCGGCACCAAACCAACCCCTGACTTCGGTATCAAACTGGGTACTTATGCTGCCGAGCAAAACCACGGTATCCAGATACAGGTGTGGGTTCAAAAAGCTGATCGCCAAGGTGGTGATCATCGCCTTGCGAAATGAATCCGCCGCTTCAGCATCCCCGGTCTCCAACCCCTGACTCTTGAATGAAGAGCGCAGCGCGTTGAAGCCGTACCACAGCAGGAAGGCCGCGCCGCCAAAGCTCGCCAGATGTTTGATGGCCGGCACGGCCAAGATCAACTGCCCTAGCCCGGCAACCCCAGCAGTAATCATCAGGGCGTCTATCAAAGAGCAAGTCAAGGCGATGGGAAACGGATAAGCACGTTTGATGCCTTGCTTCAACACAAAGGCGTTTTGAGCTCCCACGGCAATGATTAGACTGGCACCTATCCCCATGCCCTGAATGAAAGCGGTTTGCATAATCTCTCCAACAGCAGTTCGCCGCGATAGCCGGCGACCAATAAAAGTTTTCAATGGCGGCAGTTTACTCCCGGCAAGAAAATTAATATAACTAATGTTTTTTATCGGTCATTAGCAAAACTTATAATCAAACAAGGATTAACCCAAGGAGTTTTTATGCTGGACTACAGTCACCTCAAAGCCCTGTCTGTGGTGGTCGCTGAAGGCGGTTTTGAGCGAGCAGCCAAACGGCTGCATGTGACCCAATCGGCGGTATCACAGCGGATAAAGCAGCTTGAGGAAAGAGTGGGTCAGGCACTGCTCGTCAGGAGTAATCCCGTAGTGCCGACACCAACAGGGAAGCGACTCTTGCGCCACTATGCCCAGGTCGAACTGCTGGAGACGGAGCTCAGAGCCGAAATGGACGCCGACGATCCGGCCATGCCCACTGTGGTGAGAATCGCGGTGAATGCCGACAGTCTGGCAACCTGGTTTCTGCCGTCCATCAGCGCCATATTCGCCCGCCGCGGTTGGTTGTTGGAATTGATAGTGGATGATGAATCTTACACTCATCACTTGTTGAAAAACGGTGAGGCTGTCGGCTGCGTGACCACCTTGGGTCAAGCGATGAACGGCTGCTCCAGCGAGTTTCTCGGGGTGATGGAGTATGCCTGTGTGGCCACGCCTGAGTTTGCCGAACGTTTTTTCGACGGCTTGCCGGATACCGACTCGCTGGCCTCGGCGCCGGCAGTGGTATTCTCCACCCGCGACAAGCTGCATGAAAAGTACTTGAAGCGCTACTTCGAAATGCTGCCGGGACAATGGTGGCAACACACAGTGCCGTCATCGGAAGGCTTCTTGGAAGCGATTCTACAGGGATTGGGTTATGGCCTGGTGGGCCATCTGCAGGCCGAGCCGCTGTTGGCATCCGGGCGCTTGATAGAGTTGACACCCATGATGCGGATGCGGGTACCGCTTTACTGGCAACACTGGAACCTTAAGGCCAAGCAGACCACTCTGGTATTCAGGGCATTGGCGGCGAGCGCCAGAAACCACTTGTTGTCCGAATGAATAGCGGTTGAAAAAACACAGGCGACCATAGGCCGCCTGTGTCAGTAAACTTGAAATTTACCGCCTTATTCGGCTTGCGCCTCTAAAGCGGCCTTGGCCGCATCTGCTTCGGCGTTGGGCCAGGCGTTCAATACAGCCTTGACCAGAGAAGCCAGCGGGATCGCGAAAAACACGCCCCAAACCCCCCAAAGGCCGCCGAAGACCAACACTGCGGCTATGATGATCACCGGGTGCAAGTCCACTGCATCGGAGAACAACAAAGGCACCAGCAGGTTGCCATCCAGCGCCTGAATGATGCCGTAACCCAGCATCAAATAACCGAACTCGGGGCTGACGCCCCACTGGAAGAAGGCAACCAGCGCAATAGGTAAGGTCACCAGGGTGGCACCGACATAAGGAATAAGCACTGAAAGCCCGGTCAACACCCCAAGCAGCGCCGCATAGCGCAGATCCATCAGGGCGAAGAATACGTAACTCACTACCCCGACAATCACAATTTCAATCACCTTGCCGCGAATGTAGTTGAAGATCTGCTGATTCATCTCGAACCAAACCTTACGGGCCAGATCGCGATTGCTGGGGAAGAAACGCTTGCTGCCGCGGATCAGTTCATCTTTATCCTTGAGGAAGAAGAACACCAGCAACGGCACCAGGATGGCGTAAACCATCAGCACCAGCAAGGATGCCGAATAGCCGAGAAGTTGCTTGGCGATATCCAAAAGATGCTGGGTGTCGAGCAATTTTTTGAGCTCGGACACCATGGTATCGAGCTGATCTGTAGAGATAAACTGCGGATACTGCTGCGCCTGCTCCTGCAGCAGGATTATCCCCTTGTCCAGCATGGTGGGCAGGTCAGTCAACAGCGCGGCACCCTGGCGCCAGATACTGGGGATCAGACCGAATGACAACAAGATCATCAAGCCGATAAAGAGGATCAGCACCAAAGAGGCGGCCGCGGTGCGGCTTATCCCTACCCTTGCCATCTGTGCCACCGGCCACTCCAGCAGAAAGGCCAATACCAGAGCGACCAGCAGCGGCATCAATAAGCCACCGGCGAAATAGATGGTCAAGGCAATACCAAGCAGAATAAACAGCAGTGTCAGAGCCTGAGGATCACTGAAGCGGGCCTGGTACCAACGACTCAAATAGCTAAACATCCGGGATTCCTGTGGTGATGATGGCTGCGCCATCTTGATTATCGCTTCTTCAAGAAGCTGTGTAGTTACGTCTCGCGCTTCTATTCTGCAACGGACACCTGTAAGCGCAATACGGCCGGCTCGTCGGACTCAATCCGACAATCATAGCCCTGTTTTTTGGCAAAGCGGGGAACATCCTGCCGCGATCCCGGGTCTGAAAGCAAGAGACACAGAGTTTCACCGGGCCGCAAACGTTTCATCGCCATCTTGGCCTTGACCAGGGCTTCGGGACAACGACTCTGAGTTAAATCAATTAAAACCATGATGAGCTTGCTAAACATAAACCTCGGCTATTATCCTAAGTTGCAACTCAAACCACAAGCCAGGCAGTTATGCATTAGTGGCATACAGGAAATCTAATCAGCTTGAGTACATTGACTTTTTCCAAGTTCCGACATTCCATTCTGGCCGGTGCCACTGCTGTTTTAATTGCCACCGCCAGCCAAAGTTCCGCCAATAACGACCTGCCGGATCTCGGTACCGCCGCCGTCAACACCTTCAGTCTCGAAAAAGAGATGGTCTATGGTGACGCCTATATGCGGGTTATTCGTTCCCAGGCGCCTGTGTTATCCGATCCTGTGTTGAGCCAATATGCCACCGAACTGGGTAACAAATTGGTGGCCCATGCCACCGGAGTTAAGACCCCCTTCTATTTCTTCCTGCTGCGAAACGATGAAATCAACGCCTTTGCCTTTTTCGGCGGCCATGTGGCAATCCATACAGGCCTGTTTCTCAACGCCGACAATGAAAGTGAATTGGCCTCGGTACTGGCGCACGAAATTACCCACGTAACCCAGAGGCACCTGGCACGCTCACTCGAAGCCCAGGAGAAAGCCAGCCCGGCCACCATTGCCGGGCTGCTCGGCGCCATCTTGCTGACCATAGCAGCGCCTCAAGCCGGGATGGCAGCGCTGGCCACCACTCAGGCACTCTCGACTCAATCCAAGATTAACTATACCCGCTTGCATGAAAAAGAGGCCGACAGGATAGGCATGCAAATTCTGGTGGAGTCCGGTTTCGATCCCAACGCCTCGGCCAACTTCTTCGGCAAACTGGCGGCCCGTTACCGTTTTACCTCCAAACCGCCGCAAATGCTGCTGACTCACCCCCTGCCCGAGTCGCGGATCACCGATGCCCGTAACCGCGCGGCTCAGTATCCCCATAGATATGTGGCAGACAACCTTAACTTCCACCTGGCCAAGGCCAGGATCCAGGTGCGCTTTTCCAGCTACAGCGACGATGCGGCACTGTCGCTGTTTGAAACCCAGTTAGCCAAGCACAACTATGCCTTTAAAGATGCGGCCCTCTATGGCAAGGCATTGGCACTGTTTCGCCTCAAGGACTTCAAACAATCCGAGCAGCTCATAGATCAATTACTGGAAAAAGATCAGGACAACCTCTTCTATCTTGATACCAAAACCGATCTGCTGGTGGAGCGTAAGGATTATCAGGGCGCGATAACGATGTTGGAAGCCCAAAGACGCCTCAAACCCACCTCCCAAGTGATCAACGCCAACCTGGCCAGTGTTTATCTCGAAAGTAAACAGCCACAGCGGGCAATCCCTATTCTCGAGGACATGGCGTTTCTGGATAAGCAAAACCCCTTGCCCTATCAGTTGCTGACCGAAGCCTACAAGCAAACCGGTAACAAGGCGCTGGAACACTTCTCCAATGCCGAGTCCATGGCACTCAGGGCCGACTATAAAGGGGCTATCGATCAGCTCAACTTTGCCTACAAGGCCGCCGACGGCCAACCACTGCAGATTGCCAGAATCGAGGCCAAGATACGCCAGTTCCGTGTCGCCGACCGAGCGCTGGACGAATTGAAGAAATAATCGGCTTACACTCTGATTATGCTGGCTTTCACTGGCCCGTTAATCGGGCCACTTTCCCCTGACGTAACAGCAGATTTTTGCTATCATCGTCGCACTTTTCAGCCAAGGTAAAGAGAAAACCCATGACCCAGGTCACTATTTTCCATAATCCTCGCTGCTCCAAGAGCCGCGAAACACTGGCACTGCTGGAGTCCAAAGGCGTCGAGATCCAGATTGTCGAGTATCTGAAGCAGGTACCGGATGCTGCCACCCTCAGTGAACTGCTGGCTAAACTGGGCATCAGCGCCCGTGAATTGATGCGCACCAAAGAAGAGGAATACAAGGCTCAGGGGCTGAATAACCCGGAATTGACCGAAGCTCAATTGATTGCCGCCATGATTGCCACCCCCAAGCTGATAGAGCGCCCAATCGTCCTGGCCAACGGTAAGGCCGCCATCGGCCGCCCACCGGAAAACGTGTTGGCGATCCTGTAAATGAGCAGTCATGCGTTATTACAGATCTCACACACGGGCTATCTGCTACTGACGGCCTTGTTGGCCTATGCCTTTATCGGTAAAGGACTCGACGGCGAATACTCGCTGCTGTTCACCAGTCTTTGGCTGGTGCCCTTGCTGCTGCCGCTACCTGGGATCCTTAAAGGTAATCCTTATACCTTTGCCTGGGCCAGCTTTATTCTCTGTCTCTATTTTTTGCACGGCTTGACCTTGCTCTATATAGCCGAGGGCAATGAATGGTGGTTTGCGCTGATTGAGAGTCTGTTGATCTCATGCTTACTGATCAGCATGCCCTTCTACGCCCGCAAGCGCGGCCGCGAATTGGGTCTGGGACTCAAGAAACGCGCCAAAGACAAAGAGTAAACCCGGATAATAGATAGGGGCCGATAATGGCCCCTTTTTTATGCTCTGTTCAGCTCTTGCTCTGCCGTCCTAGCATACTGGCATAATTTGCAACAATTTTTCCCATCTTAAGGACTATTGGTCACCCTGCTGGCCCGTGCTATAGTGCCCAAGCAATACAACCATTTTTATATAAAACAACAACAAATAATAACAAGCAGTCAACCAAGTGGAGTCGTGCCATGAAGATACTGCCTTACCTCCCCTTCACCTGTACTCTATTGCTCACCGCCTGTGGCGGTGGTGGCAACGATGATGGCAGCGACCTTATCCCTCCTGTCGTTACCCCACCTCCGGCCTTGTCGCGTTGTGAACAACAAAGTGAATTCGACAACCAAACCACAGCCTCTGGTCTGGTTTTTAAGCTGCAAAGCCGCTATTTAGCCGGTCAGCAAAGCAGTGTTCTGGCCACACTGGGCACGCTCAACAGCCGTAATATGCAGTTCCAGTGGCAACAGTTGTCCGGGCCCAGTGTCGATATGGACATGAATGACAGCCATGTGTTGGCCTTTGTGCCGCCGCAAAGCGGTGATTACCGCTTTCAGTTGAATGTCAGCGGCAGTGATCTCAGCCTGCAGGAAACGGTAACCCTGACAGTGATGGACGGAAGTGGCCTTAATATCCGCCAGGATCACCAAGTGGTAGAGGGCAACAATGTCAGCGTACGACTGGATAGAGTCAATGGCACTGTGGCAAACAACATCAGTTGGTGTATTGCCGCCGGACCTGAGCTCAACCTGGATCTGACCAACCCTGAACGCCCCTTGTTTGTTGCGCCCGAGGTCAATCAGGACACAGGGGTGATCTTAAGAGCCAGCGCCAGTGTCAATGGCGAGACCTTAAGCGATGAAGTCAGCATACTGATAACAGATGAAGCACAAATCACCTCAGAGTACTTTGATGCGCCCATCGCCCGCACCCATGCCTACAAACGCAACTCGCCTTATGCCGAAGTGTTAAAGCGCTGCACTTATTCCAATCAGTTGAGCGCTTGCCAGCTCAGTACCCTGCCCTTGATAGGCCAAGGCGCCGGCGGCATCAGTGACAAAGAAGCGATAATGAACCGGGTACTGGTATCCCACGACTGGATGGGACGTAATTTTGAAGCCTTCCTCGATCAAATGGACACTCATGGTGACTTTGCCACCTTGCTGCAATCTGTCACCGCCGTGGTGATAAGTTACGATGTCCGCCCGTCCTTTTACTGGGTGGTCACAGGTGCTATCTATCTGGATCCGGAAGATCTTTGGTTGACGGCAACTGAGCGCGACAGTATCAATGAAGCGCCGGATTACCGTGCCGGTTTCGGTAATGAGCTGCAGTTCCTGATCCCCTGGCGTTATGTCAAAGACAACGATTATGCTTCTGTCTATCGTGATCGCAGCCAGCGCAGCAACCGCCCTATCAGCGAGTTGACAACCGATCTCTCCTCGCTGCTTTATCACGAGTTGGCCCATGCCAATGACTTTTTCCCGCGCAGTGTTCACCAAAGCCTTGAGGGACCGACTTTGCTGGATGACTATTACCGACGCACGGCGCAAAAAGCCTTGATATCGGATCAGCTCAGCAGCGCCTATCCGCTGGGCAGCACAGAGATGAGCGCCCTGGCCGGCGTGAGCTTTATGGGCCAAACAGCCACCGCCACCCAAAAGGCATATACGCCCGGGGATGTCAGTGGCTTCTTCTCCGCAGACAGAGCCAATGACTTTTACAACTACAGCACCCCCAGGGAAGATGCCGCCATGCTGTTTGAAGAAGCCATGATGAGCTACCGTCTTGGCGTGCAGCGTGATGTGGCGATTACAGACAAACCCGAAACAGTGACCGCAAACAGCATCAGGGTCGACTGGGGCCAGCGGGGACGTATCGGCGCCTCGGCCCTTAGAAACCGTACAGGCTTGGTGCTGAGCGAAATGATGCCTGAGCTCAATGCTCAGCTGCTGCTGGATAGTTTGCCGGCGCCGCTGCAGATGCAACCAGGCCTGAGCTGGGCGGCCAACCTCGGCATATCACCCACACTTATGGCGCCGAAGAGTAATGTCCAGCGTCAGCAAGGGCGTGAACAGACCCAAGTGCCGCTGCGTTTAAGTGGCGATCGCCACAAAACCCCCGTAGGGGTGAACAGACCCTGACACGCTTTTCGGTTTATTCGAGCATCAAAAAAGCGCAGCTTCAGCTGCGCTTCTTAAATGCATTTAAAATAACTAGGCTTGGACTCGACAGTCAGAGGCGCAACATCTCTTTGATAAAAGGAATGGTCAACTTACGCTGATGCACCATGGAGGCCTTGTCCAACCTGTCCAACACATCGAACAAGGTGCGCAGATCCCGGGCCAAACGATTGAGCAGAAAACGGCCCACATCTTCCGGTAATTGCAAGCCACGCATGGCGGCGCGGCGCTGCAATGCCACCAACTTTTCCTCATCGGCCATGGGTTGCAGCTGATAATTGAGCCCCCACTGCATCCTTGAGACCAGATCCGGCAAGGCAAAACCAGCATCTATGGGTGCCGCACTGCCGCTGACCACCAAAGCACAATGTTTCTGCTCGGCTACTCGGTTGTAGAGATCGAATATCGCTTCTTCCCACAAAGGGTGGCCGGCAATGGCATCGACATCATCAATACAGACAAGATCGAGCTGCTCCAAGCCTTCAAGCAAAGCGGTGGAGATACTGGCATGAATACCCAGGGGAATATAGAAGCTGCTGCGTCCCAACTCATTGGCATGAGCGCAGGCGGCGTGCATCAAGTGGGTTCGTCCCGACTTAACCGGTCCCCATAGGTAGACGGCTCCCTGGCTGCGGCCTTCGGCACAGGCCCTCAAGGTCTGGATCAGTTCATCGTTTCCTGCCGCAGGATAATAACTGTTAAAAGTCTCATCGTCCGGCAAGTGAACGGGCAGTGAAAGTTGCAAGGGTGAGTTTTGTGTCACTCAGGATCGTTCCAAATCGCAGTAAATCAAGTAATGCGGGCGCCAAGTCTAGCATGACTGGCGCCGCTGTTAAAACCTCAACGGCTGTGCCATTGGTATGGGCCTATGGGCTGGTTCACATTATCGCTGAATTCTGTGGTCTTGGATGGCTGTGGCAATGTATTCATGTCGTCATTGCCCTGCCCGCCAGCCACATCCTGAAAACCAGTCTCGGCCGAAGATAAACGTGGTTCCAGACGCAGCAGGTTTTTCAAGTCCTCTTCCGAGCCAAAAAGCTGCACACTGAAAGTGGCACTGTCACCCTGCAGAGTACTGAGACTGGCTTCACGCACCGCACTGAGTTGGTTGAGAAACGCCTCAATCTCAACCAACTGTTTCATTTGGTTGATGCCGGTAAAACGCACCTTGCTCAAAAGGCCATCGCCGGAATCGGCAATCGCGTACCGGGAAACAAAGTAATCAGACAGTGACAGCATCATCTCGGCCACGGCTTCGTCCTTACTGGCGGCCCGCCCCTGACGGCTGAGCAGAGGTTGGCCAAAAGACTGACTGACATCTGTCTTGGGATAAAGCACCAGTTGATAGCTGAATTCACTGCCGCTGGCTTCCAGTGTACCCATGGCAAAGAAGTCCGCCTGGTAACGCCCTGAAGCGGTAGCGACGGTATCTGCAAACAAACCGCGCACATCATTGACATTGATGCGCATCAGATCGTCCAGATCCATCAAAGGAAACATCAAAGGCACACCACGTTCCATCGAGGCATTGGCAAAAGCCTTGCGCTCTTCGGCGCTCGAATCATCACTGAGGATAACCCTCTCATTATTGATATCCGTGCTGAGCCAAAACAGAGTCAGGGGACGTTGTTTGCCCCAGACCGGCAAGCCGGCTTCGCGCAGCATGCTGATTATCTTGCGGTGATCGAAATTGGCCTTCAGCTTTAGCCCCTCTTCGGTATCCAGATAGCCAAACTGACTGACCATGGCATCGGCATTGGCGAGCTTGGCCTGAATTTCCGGGCTTTCGAGGGCGCTACGGGAGCCGGAGTTTTTCAAAATAACATCTTCCAATGCCTTCTTGAGCCCCTTGCTCTTCTCGGCACTGGTTCGGGATTCCACGGCTACAGTGGCTTCATCCAAACGTTTGACCTCAACAGCCTGGGCCAGAGTTGTGGCACAGAACAGGGAGAGAAAAACGACTGGCTTTATAAATGAATTCAGCATCTTTGCGACGGTAAAAAATGGTCGGAATGGCAAAAGTGTATCATATATGCCTCACTTGGCGAGCCGATGGAGATGAAAAACCTCCCGCTTCGTTCATCTAGGGTTCAGCTGTAGAATTTGTGAAAAATTTGATCTAAAACGGCAAATAGTCCCCCACGATTTACAGTGAACTGGTAATATTGGCCGGTTTAACCTAAATACGGATAAAAAAATGAAATACCTTGCCCGTCCTCTGCAAGGCGCACAGATGTTATTTGTCGCTTTCGGAGCCCTGGTGCTAATGCCGCTGCTCACCGGCCTAGATACCAGCGTAGCCCTGTTCACCGCCGGATTCGGCACCCTGTTGTTCCAGTTGATCACCAAACGTCAAATCCCTGTTTTCCTTGCTTCCTCCTTTGCTTTTATTCCACCTGTCATGTACGGCGTGCAAACCTGGGGCGTCCCCGCGACCATGGGGGGCCTGATGGCTGCAGGATGCGTCTATCTGGTACTGGCCTCGGTGGTTAAACTGCGTGGCAGTGGCATCATCATGAGACTCCTGCCTCCTGTGGTGGTGGGACCTGTGATCATCATCATAGGCTTAGGTCTAGCGCCGGTTGCCGTGAATATGGCGCTCGGCAAGAGTGGTGACGGCAGTCAGGTACTGGTTGCTCAGGATACCGCCCTTATTGTTTCTCTGGCATCACTACTGACCACCATAGCAGTGGCCATCTTTGCCAAGGGACTGTTGAGGTTGATGCCGATCCTGGCCGGTATCATAGTAGGTTACGGCCTGAGTCTGTATTACGGCATAGTGGATTTCAATGTGGTACATGAGGCCGCGTGGCTGGCCATGCCCAACTTCGTTGCCCCCGAGTTCAACTGGCATGCCATTGCCTTTATGATCCCGGTTGCCATAGCTCCTGCCGTGGAACACATAGGAGACATTTTGGCTATCTCCAATGTTACCGGTAAAGATTATTTGAAAAAGCCCGGTTTGCATCGCACTCTTGCCGGTGACGGGGTCGCCACCATAGCGGCCACCGCTTTTGGCGGCCCGCCAAACACCACTTATTCTGAAGTGACGGGCGCTGTGACCCTGACCCGCAACTTCGACCCCAGAATTATGACCTGGACTGCCATTACCGCCATTTTGCTGGCCTTTGTTGGTAAACTGGGCGCCCTGATGCAGACGATTCCAGTACCTGTGATGGGCGGTATCATGTGTTTGCTGTTCGGCTCTATTGCCGCTGTGGGCCTCAACTCATTGATCAAGCATCAGGTGGATCTCAGCGAGCCCCGCAACCTCTCCATCGTTGGGGTGACATTGGTATTCGGTATCGGCGGCATGGCTTTCGGTATCGGCTCATTCAGCCTGACCGGTATCAGCCTTTGCGGTATTGTGGCTATAGTGATGAACCTGCTGCTGCCAAGCAGCAAGCCCCACGCAGCCAAGACAGGTGACTCCCTCGCGGACTGAGCCTTATCTCATTTTTGCGTAAACTTGAGTATCAAAGTACAAAGCGCCCAAAAGGGCGCTTTTTCATATTTTAAGCCACCCAAGAGGCCTTAACGACTCTTGGGCTGCTATAACGTCAGGCTCATGGGAATATCCACCATTCCCTCTCGCTCACGAACGCCATCTATACGTTTAAAACCGAATTTCAGGTAAACATTCTCGGCAGTGACGGCTGAATTAACCGTAAATTTGCCCTCATTGCCCTTGTCCAGGCATACCTTTCTGGCCACATCCCAAAGTCGCCGTGCCAGCCCCTGACCTGCTGCATCTTCGCGAACAAACAGATGATACAGATGGCGATTTTCCCTCATGCCTACTACCCCCAAAAGCTCACCTGAATCATTGACAGCCAGATGATAACGGTAATCTCCGTTTAAATAGCCGCTGACACTGGCAGGCGACATGGAATCAAGCAGCATTGCATGAACCTGAACACCACAGGAGGGCAATACAAACTTGCGGGTTTGGGGAATAATCAGATCACTGATAGCCTGGGCATCGGCAGAATTAGCGATTCGGATACTGGTACTGCTAGTATTGGTAGCCAATTGATAACATCCTGTTTTTCGTTCTGAATAGTTAGGGTTAATACTTTATGCATGGAACGCATCTATCTCAAGGTTGTTTGCCGTCAACCAGGGAAAAGTTCACTCATACATGACAGATACCATCGGGTTATTGTAAAAATACGCAGAATAACAAGGGGCTGAGGTTAAGCTTTATAGGCTTTTATTTCAGGCAAGGACTTTTAGCTTTGCTCAAGGCAGGCTTCAGGCCGGTGCCATATCGGCTTCTTTAGCTGCGGGCTTGACCGCCGTTTGCTCCAGCGGCAACAGCAATATCATCGACGTTCCTATGCCATTGACTCCCGAAGATACCCGCACACTTCCTCCCAACACTTCAGTGGTCAGATGGTGCACTATATGCAGGCCGAGCCCGGTACCACCGCTACCTCGCTTGGTGGTATAAAAAGGGTCAAACACCCTTTGACTATCCTGCTCCTTAATCCCTATGCCGTTATCCATCACGCAGATCTCCACCTTGTTTTGCAGCTTGCGGGCACAGATATGCACTTCGCCCCGGTCGGGTTCTTCAAAGGCATGGATCAGCGCATTGTGTACCAGGTTCTGGATCACCTGCCCCAGGGGGCCGGGATAACTGTGCATATGAATATCGCTGGGAATATCCGTGGTCAACTTATGATGGCTGTGTTTCCACTGGCCGTGATTCAGTGCCAGGATATCCGCTATCAACTCGTGGAGCCAGAAGGCTTGCCTGTCGGCATTGGCCCTGTCAGATGCTACCTGACGGAACTGTTGAATAAGCAGGGCTGAACGTTTGAGATTGCGCTCGGCCAGGGTCAAACCTTCCGCTTGGTATTCAATAAACTCCTCCAACTGCGAGCGTTTAATATTGCCACTGTGATACCCACGCTTGAGCTCATCCACCCTTTCATTCAGCGCAGTGACACACAACATGGCGGCACCAATAGGCGTATTGAGTTCATGAGCCACTCCGGCCACCATCAAGCCCAGAGACGATAGTTTCTCGGTGCGAACCAGCTCCTGCTGTGATGCCCTCAGTTGAGCCAATGTCAGTGCCAATGCCGCGTTGCTCTGTTGCAACTCATGAGCCTTATCCCCCAGACGCAGATTGGATCGCGCCAAAAATGCCCCCAGTAAAGTCATGCACAGAAGCACCACGGCGCCGACACCTGTATAGAGCTGCCTCAGCCTGGCTTGAATGAGCAAAGGCTGCTCATCATGGGACAAGGTGTAAAGCATGGGCACTTGGATGCCATTGTTTAAGCTCGGGCCCACCCGAGAGAAGGTCCACATACCGGTTTCATCGATAAACTGCCCCTGGCTGGTCTGCTGAATGCGCTGCCAGACCTTGGGGTGGACGACCGCCAGACGCTGCTCGGGATCGCCGAACATAAAGCCCCATTCCCTGTGGCCATAAGTTGAAAGCAGCCAATAGCCTTCGGCATTCAGCAACATGGTCTTGCCGGACTGACGTAAACGCTCGAGTAAACCACTGCCATCCAGGTTTACCAATGCCAGTCCAAGCTCGCTGGCATTGGTATCCATCACTTTGGTGGCGGCGCGTAAGGTGGGACGATAGGGTTTCTCTATCTCACCGCCTTCAATATTGAGATCAAAAGGAGAGTAATAAACCGCCCCCGGAGCCAGTCGGTTGGCTTCAATCACGTAATAGCGTGATGATTTATCCTGCAATGCGTCGTTGGCAACGACCCGCCTTTGATTATCTGTATGATCAACCCTGACCCGCTCAACTCCTGAGGTGCCTATCCAGCGAACTTGCATATAACTGGGATAGGCCTTGCTGAAATCCACAAACAGGCGTTGTAACAAGCTCAGTTGTTCGCTCTCGTCAAGCTTTGGGTCGGCCAATACCGATGCCGTCATTTGCGATAGCAAGCTGACATCCTGATGCACCTTGGTCAACTGTGCATCGAGTACCAGAGCGTCTCTGTCTACCAGCTCCCGCTGAGCATAACGCACCTGATCTATCTGCCATTGGGATGCATAGTGATACATAAGCCAGCTTCCCAGCGGTACCAGCAGCCACCAAGGCAAGAGATAACTGACCCAGGTCAACCACTTATTGCGTTTCTGACTCTTGGATGAGGCTTCCCCTGAAATCAGTGGTTTCATCACGGCCTGTTCGGGCAACTCTATCGACATAAGTGGGGTCCCATTCAGCGTTTACTGAGCCACAACAACAGCTCATCCAGTGGCATGGCCTTACCATACAGCCACCCTTGAGCGATATGGCAGCCATTATCCCTGAGCCAGTTGGCCTGGCTGCGGGTCTCAACCCCCTCGGCAACCACAGAAATATTCAATCGGCGTCCCAACTCAATGATCATCGACGCCAGAAAACGGCTGCGCTCATCTTCATCCAGCCTGGCGACAAAGGTCATATCTATCTTCAAGTGATCGGCCGGCAGCTGCAGCAAGTATTCGAGTGACGAAAGCCCGGTACCGAAATCGTCTATCGCAACTGTGCCGCCCCAGGCACGGTGACGCTGGAGAATTTTCGCAACTTGCTGGAACGATTGCATCATGGCGGTTTCGGTGACTTCCAAACACAGACGGTTAGGCTCAACACCTGCAAGACGGCATTGTTGTTTGAGCCTGTCGAGTACATCCGGTTTATCCAGTTGGCGAGCCGAATAATTAAGACTGACCAAAATATCGGTAAAACCGGCCTGATCCAGCGCATGTACCGCCTGACAAGATAACGCAACTACTATGTCGCCTATGCCGTGAATGTAAGACGACTGCTCTGCCAACGGGATAAAGGTGCCCGGAGGTACCATGCCGTCTTCGGTCTGCCAGCGCAGCAAGGCCTCCACGCCGACAACCTCACCACTCTTGAGATCTATCTGTGGCTGGAAGTGCAGTACAAACTCCTGGCGTTGAATGGCGGTATGCAGCCGTTGCATCAACTTGAATCTGTGTGCCGCCTGATGCTCAAATTCGGGATCAAACGCCTGTATGCTGCCAGGCCCTCGGGATTTGGCATTTCTGAGCCCGGTACCTGCGGTGCGCAGCAGTTCGGCGGGATCCTGGCCACTGATGGCCAGAGAGACTTCTGTCATACAGGCGGTGAGAATATGACGGCTGTTATCGATTTCAAACGGCGCACTGAACACCCGCTGCGCCCTGTCGATATTGACCTGCTCCTTATGGCCAATGACGGCGAACAGATCTGAATGCAGTCGTCCAATAACAGTCGGCTGCGGAAAAACCTCCTGTAACCTTTGGGCTACCGCCTGCAGCACCTGATTGCCAAACACTGAGCCAAACAGATTATTGAGGCCGGAGAAATGATCCAAATCCAATAACAGCAGATTGTGCGCACTTGCGCTGGACATGGCCTGCAACCTGGAGAGTTCCCGCAGCAAGGCACTGCGATTGGGGATGCCGAGCAGTTCATCCTGGTAGGCAATCTTGTCGAGCCGGCTTATCAGGGCTACGTTGCCAAAGCCCTTGGAAACATTGGCGGCAAACACCTTTAGCAGCTCCATTTCGGTGTCGTCCAAGGTGCGATCTGTGGCCACATAGATGGCAAATTCGGCCAATGCTGCCGATTTCGGGAAAAACAGCACCTGGCTCTCATCGGTACTGACAAAACGTTTTTCCCTGAGCGCCTGTTCCACCATGGACTGAATAGTGGGATCCGGCAACTCCCTGAGGGCACGATTGGCATACTGCCGGAAACGACCACTGCAGGCTATAGTCATGGGCTCAAAGATCTCCTGCCCCGAGCCAATTGCGCTATGACGCCCCCGATTGACACAAACCAGCCCCTCATCCGGCACATCAATAAGATTGGCGATTTCACTTAAGGTAACCGAGGCTATCTGTGCCAGCGTTCGCAGCCCAAGCAAACGGTTGCTGGACTCGACAATGAGTTGCAAACCACGGCGGGCAGAGGAAATGGTCTTGAGCTGGTGATAATTACGCACAGCACCCGTAAGTATGTTGCGAATGCCGCGGCTGGCGAGATCGGACTTAAGCACATAATCAGACAAATCATAGTCTTGCATCACAGACTCGGCCGGTGCCATTCCCGGCTGGCCGGTTAAAAGCACAAAGCGGGTATCGGATATCCCCAGCAGATCCCGCACCGCCTTGACTAACCTGAGACCGGCATCTTCGGTTTCCATTACCACATCGACCAGGACTACGGCAAAGTCGGCGTCTTTACCAAGCAAACTGGACGCCTCGGCCATGCTGTAGGCTTGTATGAGTTCGAGAGGCCGCCCCATCAGGGTCATTTTATTGATGGCAAAACTCAGCGAGTTCTGGAATTTGACATCATCATCCACCGCCAGAATACGCCACTTATTGTCGCGTTGATGGAGCTCTTCCGGCGATGTTTCAGACGAAAACAGAAAATCATCGATCATAGTCACTAATCCCTCAGTCACTTTGCCCGCGTTATTACTTGGACAAAACCTGCAGGCGCTCTATGCCCTGCCCGGTACTCAGCACTATTTGCCTCGGCCAACTTCCTGAACCTATGCTCCTGAACCTCAGTTCAGATGAAATCAGCATGGTTACCGCAATCGCTGCGGCAACACAATTCGGCATCAAGTACTTTTCAATACAGTACGCTATGTCTGATTTAAAGTGTAATCCACTTTTGGCTTAGGGAAAGTGCAAACAAGTCCCATGTGTGCTCTGCGTCGGCTTACAGGCCTGGATGCAAGGCGTGGTTCGCGGCAAATGGCCCTAGTCATTTGCAAGAAGCACAACACAGCAAACAGGTCTGTAAGCCACGCCCTTTGGGGCTTTCACAGCAACCGGTTCTCTGCGTTATCCGACTTCGACAGGCCCCGGCATGCCTTCAGTCAGATGCCTTGAACGCCAATTGCTGTGCAAGCCACTCTCGACAAAAGAGAAAGCCACGAGGACTTATTCGCACTTTCCTTATGCCGGTTAACTGTCAGAATGACGGTGTAAATTTTTGTCTAGCACCGGTTTCTGCCTGCGAGACTGGTTCAGTTGCCAACAACTGACGGGACACAACCTAAGTTGACGGGATACAGCAATAAAAGTAAGGCTTTGAGCCATTTATCATTTTTTTAGCTTGCCCGGTTTGCTATTCTGCCCCCCATCATAGGGATTTGCCGAGCCCGCTAGCCAATTGGGGCGGCAAGCCTCCTAATCCCGTAACCAATTAAAATAATCCACAAGGAAGTTATATGATCCGTTCATTCGCCAAGGAAGACATGTATCCACTATTGGAAATCTGGTTGACCGCCTCCATCGATGCACACGATTTTATCGCCGCAGATTTTTGGCAATCCCAACTGGATAATATGCGCCGGGTCTATATTCCAGCAGCCGAGAACTATGTCTACCAGCATGGCGCCGAAGTGCTGGGGTTTTATTCTCTCTACGAGAACAGCCTGGCGGCTTTGTTTGTTAAACCTGCGATGCAGGGATTAGGAATTGGCAGTCGCTTACTCGAGCACGCCAGGCAGCAAAGAGAACAACTGACCTTAAGTGTTTACTGCGACAACCAGGCCAGTGTCGATTTTTACCAACGCAGGGGAGCTGTGATTATTGGCGAACAAACCTGCGCCGACACAGGCCACAGAGAATATAGCATGCAGCTGACAGGCCTCAGACCCTGAAAGTGGCTCAGATTGCCGATAAAGTTAGCGCCCTGAAGAGAAGGAACACCCGCTATGAGTGAGCAGCGAGGCAGAGTATTGATCCTGGTTGACGTGCAAAACGTCTACTACACCACCAGGCAAGCGCTCGGGCGCAATCTTGACTACAACCGGCTCTGGTCCAAAGTCACCCGTCAACGGCAGCTGGTTAAAGCCTTCGCCTACGCCATAGACAGGGGCGATAAGAAGCAACGGGAATTTCAAAATATCCTGCGGGCCATCGGCTTTGAGGTGAAACTCAAACCCTTTATCCAACGCGCCGATGGCTCGGCCAAAGGCGACTGGGATGTGGGAATTACCATAGATGCACTGGAATATGCAGATGTGGTGGACACCATAGTGCTGCTGTCCGGTGACGGCGATTTTGCCCTGTTGGCCGAAAAACTACGTCAAAAAGGTAAACGGGTTGAGGTCTACGCCGTTCCCGAATTAACTTCGCTGGCTCTGATCAATGCTGCCAGCGAATTCTTCCCCATAGAGGGAGAGTTATTGCTCGGGCAGTGAGCTGGGTTAAGGTCTGCAATCCAATATCTGCTCTATTGCTTGGCCGGCGTGGTTTACACCGGTTAGCAAAGCCAAGTTCAAAAAGGAAAATAAACATGGAAAACAGTGGTTCAGATAAGCGCCCTTATCTGATTTTGGTGCATGGTGCGCTGGCCAATGCCGAGATGTGGCAACCGCATCTTCCCCACCTTGAAAATGAGTTTGAGATAATCCCTGTCAACTTACGCCATTTCACAGGCCAAACGGACGGCGGTTTCGGCCTCAATACCCACGCCGATGACCTGTATACACAGATAAACAAATTACCGCAGAAGAAGGCTTTGTACCTTGCCGGTTGGTCTTATGGCAGCGATGTGATCCTCAATCTGCTGCTAAAGCATTCTGTTATGCCCACAGGGATATTTCTCTATGAACCCGGTTACCCTGGGGCACTCGAAGGTCAAGTGATGCAAAGCTGGGGGGACGATGCCAACAATATGTTTGCGCCGATATTTGAACGGGTCGCCAAAGGCGAGTTGGCTGCAGCTGTTGAAGCCCTGATAGATGGCTCGGGCGGTAAGCCCGGCTACTTTAGCCGCCAGGCCGAGGATATTCGCAAGCCCCAACTGGCGCTGGCTTATACTTTGCCGGTGCAGCTCAATCAAACCGAGAGCCCTGCCATCACAAAAGATGCCTTGAAAGCCTTAAGGCTCCCCCAAACCTGTACCTTGATAATTGCCCACGGCAGCGATACCCGGGCACTGTTTCGCTTGGTCAGTGAGCAGACCTCAAACCTAGTTGAGAGTGCTCAACTAAGAGTGGTGAAAGACGCCACCCATATGTTGCCTTTGGAAGCGCCCGAGCGCCTGGCCGAGCTTATCAAAAAAAGTTTACTGTCCTAGCCTCGGCATTTTTCCTAAATCACAAAAAAGCGGCAACCTTTCAGGCTGCCGCTTTTTGTCTTATTCCCATTCCGCCCTAGGACTTTGGCCGGTGCGTTATTCGGGTTTTATCATCTCAAAATGGCTGTAGGCCCTGGCAGTGGCTATCCTGCCCCTGGGAGTACGCTGGATAAAACCTTGCTGGATAAGAAATGGCTCCAGCACATCTTCTATGGTTTCCCGTTCTTCACCTATGGCCGCCGCCAGGTTGTCGAGCCCCACAGGGCCTCCCATAAACTTGTCGATGATCGCCAGCAGCAACTTGCGATCCATGTAATCGAAGCCTTCGCCGTCCACATCCAGCATATCCAGCGCTTGCTCGGCCACCAACTTGGTGATCCGGCCATCGTGTTTCACCTCGGCAAAATCACGCACCCGTCTGAGCAGGCGGTTGGCGATCCGCGGGGTTCCACGGGCTCGGCGGGCAATTTCCCTGGCGCCGTCAGAGTCCATCTGCAGTTCCAACATGTTGGCAGAGCGGGCAACTATGGTGCTGAGGTCGTCCACATTGTAAAACTCAAGCCTCAGCGGGATCCCGAAACGAGCCCTTAACGGAGACGTCAGCGCACCGGCGCGGGTGGTGGCTCCCACCAGGGTAAACGGCGGTAAGTCCAGTTTGATGGAGCGGGCCGCCGGGCCCTCGCCTATCATGATATCCAGCTGATAGTCTTCCATCGCCGGATAGAGAATTTCTTCCACCACTGGGCTGAGACGATGAATTTCATCAATAAACAGGACATCACCCGGCTCGAGATTGGTCAGCAATGCCGCCAGATCGCCGGCTTTTTCCAGCACAGGCCCCGAGGTGGACTTGATATTCACCTCCATCTCATTGGCGACTATCATTGCCAAGGTGGTCTTGCCAAGCCCCGGCGGGCCGTAGATCAGCATGTGATCCAAGGCTTCCTGGCGGTTTTTGGCGGCTTGAATAAACACCTTGAGCTGAGCGCGTGCCTCATTCTGACCTGTGTACTCGTCCAGCAACTTGGGACGCATCGCCCGATCGATAAGCTCCTCCTGAGGAGAGCTTTGGGGTTGGATCAGTCTGTCGGCCTCTATCATGCCTTTACCTTCATTCCTCAGTTATCCGCTCCATGTTACAGCATGGATTTGAGTGCGGCCTTGATCAGGGTTTCTGAATCTATGCCTTCAACAAAGGCGCTGGAAACCGCTTTGCTGGCCTGGGCGGGTTTATAGCCCAAAGAGAGCAAGGCTGCAATGGCATCTTCTTCGGCGCTGTTTGGCGCTTCTACCGGGGTAAAGTTGGACTTGAGCACAAACTCACGCTCATTGCCGCTGGAGGCTTCCATCAAGCTCTTGAGCTTGTCGCGCATCTCAACCAATAAACGCTCGGCGGTCTTCTTGCCCACCCCCGGCAGTTTCACCAAGGTGGCGATATCGTCGCGCTCGACACAACTGACAAACTCCTGCGCCGTCAGCCCCGACAGTATGGTCAGCGCCAACTTGGGGCCGACCCCATTGGCCTTGATAAGTAACCTGAACAACGCTCTTTCCTGCTTGGTAATAAAACCATACAGCAGCTGAGCATCTTCACGCACCACAAAGTGGGTATAGAGAGTGGTGCTCTGTTGCAGTTCCGGCAACTCATAAAAGCTGGTCAGCGGCATCTGCAGTTCATAGCCCACGCCATGCACATCCAACAACACTTCCGGAGCTTGCTTTTCCAGCAATATTCCCTGTAAACGCCCTATCATCTGTATCTTCCATAGCTGCGGGCCGTTGCCCGGCCGCCGAGGGCAACCAGACTCTGGCAAGTATGATAATGACACACGGCCACGGCGAGCGCATCTGCCGCATCCGCCTGCGGGGCGGCCGGCAGTTTGAGCAGCTGCTGGATCATGTGTTGTACCTGAGTTTTCTGGGCCCTGCCCGTCCCGACCACGGCGCTCTTTATCTGGGTCGCCGTGTATTCAGCCACCGGCAAATTCGCCACTGTGGCCGCCACTATGGCCGCGCCTCTGGCCTGGCCCAATTTCAGCGCCGAATCGGCATTTTTGGCCAGGAACACTTTCTCAATGGCAAACTGCTCCGGCTGATATTGGCGGATAATCTCCGACAGGCCGTCGAATATCTGTTTGAGACGGGAGGGAAGATCCTCGCAGCTGGTGCGAATGCAACCGCTGCCGAGGTAAATCTGGTGCCTTCCCTGACACTGGATCACGCCGTAGCCAGTGATCCGCGAGCCAGGGTCGACACCCAAAATAATCGCCATAGCCCGCCTTAACCGAGGCGTTCCATCACATCATCGGCAATTTCCGCGTTGTGATAGACTTCCTGAACGTCGTCGTGATCTTCCAGCGTATCGATAAGACGCAGAAACTTGGCGGCGGTATCTTCATCCAGATCGGCCTTGGTCGATGGCACCATGGTCACTTCAGCATTCACCGCTTCAACCCCAATGGCATCCAGCGCATCTTTCACCGCACCGAAATCGGCAGGTGCTGTGTAAACATCCACAGAGCCGTCATCATTGCTGACCACGTCCTCGGCACCGGCTTCCAGCGCGGCTTCCATGATGGCATCTTCATCAACGCCCTCTTCGTAGCTGATAACGCCCTGCTTGGTGAACAGATAAGCCACTGAGCCATCTGTCCCCAGGTTGCCGCCGGACTTATTGAAGGCGTTACGTACGCCGGTAACAGTGCGGTTGCGGTTGTCTGTCATACACTCGACCATCACGGCGGTGCCGCCCGGGCCGTAGCCTTCATAAACCACGGTTTCCAGCGACTGGCCATCGAGTTCACCGGCACCGCGCTTAACCGCACGTTCGACTGTGTCACGGGTCATGTTGTTGGACAGCGCTTTGTCGATAGCGGCACGTAAACGGGGGTTGGAATCCGGATCTGAGCCACCTTCGCGGGCTGATACTGTCAGCTCGCGGATAAGTTTGGTGAACAGTTTACCGCGTTTGGCATCCTGAGCTGCCTTGCGGTGTTTGATGTTGGCCCATTTACTATGACCTGCCATAGGTATATCTCCTCTCAATACCGGTTTAAATTCAAACCGGTAAAAAAACAGACCGAGGCTTATGCCCCGGTTTGATTCACACTTTTATGACTTCAAGCTCAGTCCTTCAGACTTCAGCTTTGTCGGCCGCCTTTTCAGCAACCTTGATACCCAATTCCACCAGTTGTTGTGGATTGGCCTCACCCGGTGCATTGGTCAACGGGCAGGCTGCGGTAGTGGTTTTCGGGAATGCCATCACATCACGAATCGAGCTGGCGCCGGTCATCAGCATTACCAGACGATCGAGACCGAAGGCCAAACCTGCGTGCGGTGGTGTGCCGTAGCGCAGTGCTTCCAGTAGGAAGCCGAATTTTTCTTTGGCTTCTTCATCTGTGATCCCGAGAATACGGAATACTGTGGCCTGCATCTCCTGGTTGTGGATACGCACAGAGCCACCGCCGAGTTCGGTACCGTTGAGTACCATATCATAGGCGTCGGATACCGTCTCGGCCGGGTTGGCTTCCAGCTCAGCCGGAGTCACGCCCCTTGGCGCGGTGAACGGATGGTGCACTGCGTACAGGCGACCATCTGCCTTTTCAAACATAGGGAAGTCAACAACCCACAGCGGCGCCCACTCGCCCTTGAGCAGGTTGAAATCTTCACCCAGTTTCAGACGCAGCGCGCCCATGGCTTCGGCAACCACATTGGCCTTGTCGGCACCAAACAGAATGATATCACCGCTTTGCGCGCCGGTGCGTTCCAGCAGCGCCTTGACGATATCTTCATTGAGGAACTTGAGCACAGGTGACTGAATGCCTTCCATGCCGGCAGCCAGGTCGTTGACCTTCATCCAGGCCAGACCGCGGGCACCGTAGATACCGACATACTTGGTGTAGTCGTCTATCTGCTTACGGGACAACTCGGCGCCGCCCGGCACCCGGATAACCGCCACTCGGCCTTCAACATCGTTGGCTGGGCCGTTGAATACCGCAAACTCAACATCCTTGACCAGATCGGCCACGTCCACCAGTTCCAGTGGGTTACGCAGATCCGGCTTGTCAGAACCGAAACGACGCATGGCTTCGGCATAGGTCATGGTCGGAAATTCACCCAGATCCACGTTGAGCAATTCGAGGAACAGACCGCGCACCATCTCCTCAGTCTTTTGCATCACCTGCTCAGAGCTCATGAAAGAGGTTTCGATATCAATCTGGGTAAATTCAGGCTGACGGTCGGCGCGCAAGTCTTCGTCACGGAAGCACTTGACGATTTGGTAGTAACGGTCGAAACCTGACATCATCAACAGCTGTTTGAACAGCTGAGGCGACTGAGGCAAGGCGAAAAACTGCCCCTTGTAAGTGCGGCTTGGCACCAAATAGTCACGGGCGCCTTCCGGCGTGGCCTTGGTCAGAATAGGGGTTTCGATATCCAAAAAACCATTGCTGTCCATAAAACGACGCACCGCACTGGTGACCTTGGCGCGGAAAATCAGTCGCTGGGCCATTTCCGGACGACGCAGGTCCAGATAGCGATACTTGAGACGCTGCTCTTCGCTGTTGTTCTGGAAGTTATCCATACTCAGCGGCAGTGGGTCGGCGGCGTTGATTATGGTCAGTTCCTTACCCAGCACCTCGATTTCGCCGGTACGCATATGGGCGTTGACCTGGCTGTCGGGACGGGCTCTGACCACACCTTTAACCTGAACACAGAATTCGCTGCGCAGTGTGCTGGCGACATCGAAAACCTCAGGCAAGTCCGGGTCATATACTACCTGGATCAGTCCTTCACGATCCCGGAGATCCAAAAACACCACACCACCCAAGTCGCGGCTACGGTTCACCCAACCCACCAGGGTCACTTCTTGTCCAACGTGGGACTTGTTTACGTCCCCACAATAATGACTGCGCATCTGCTTTATATCCTTTATTCCGGCCTGCTGAGCTCTGGAACGATTCAACACGATAAGAGCGGCATTATAGAGAATATCTGCCACTTACCAAAGTACTTCACTTTCAGACGGTGAAGTATCAAACAGTTTACTCCCTTTGACCAGTGGCTGAACCAAGGTCAAGGCACGAGCGTTCAAAATAACAACAATCAGGCACTGCGATAACAACTGCCGCCACTCTCTTTGGCGCGATACATGAGTTGGTCGGCCCGTTTGAGCAGTTCGATGGCGTTGTCGCCGTCCACCGGATACACGCTGATCCCGACACTGAGTGACAGCTGCACACTGATGTTTTGCCACTTGAGTGGTCCGGCAAGCGATTGGATCAAGTTATCCGCCACCTGACAGACGGCATCGAAATCCTGAATTCGATTGAGTATCACCACAAACTCGTCACCGCCAAAGCGCACCAGAGTATCAGATTTACGGATCACGGCGGCCAGGCGCTGAGTGACCTGCACCAACATTCTGTCACCCACCTCATGACCATAAGTGTCGTTTATGGCTTTGAAGCCATCGACATCCAAAAACAGCACGGCAAAACGCTCCTGCTCTCTGGCATGTTGCAAAAACGCCTGCTCCAGCCTGTCATCGAGCAGTGCCCTGTTGGGTAAGCCGGTGAGCGGATCATGATTGGCAAGATGCTTCATCTTGAGCTCGGCCTCACGCCTTAAGTTCATTTCCCGGCTGAGACGCCGATTGAGCTGCAACACCAGCAGTACAATAAACAGCGCAATCAAGAGTGCCAACAAAAAATAGCCCAACCACTCCTTGTATTGTTGGCTCTTGTCGGTAATCACAGTGCCAACCCATTTTTCATGGATCCTTTGCCGTTGGCTGTCATCTATACCGCTTATTACCCGGTTAATCAAAGGCACCAAGGGTTTATAGCCGGGCGTGACGCCAATATGGCTCTTTTGATCGGCCATATCGGTTATCAGGTTCATCTTCAGCGCCGGATATTGTCCGGTAGAAAGTGCCGAGGCCAGCGATACCACTTTATCGATAAAGAGATCTGCCCTTCCCAGGTTGACGGCTTCCAACCCTTCGCGCATGCCGGGCACCAACACTGGGCTTATGCCCTGGCTCTTGGCCATAAGCTCACCGGCCAACTGATAACCTTCAACAATCGCCACCCGCTGGCCATTGAGTTGTCCCAGGCTATAAAGATTCAGATGATCCACGGTGGAAACCATGGCCCAGGGCGATGGCCAATAACCGTCGGAAAAAGCCAGCGCAGCATGTTGCTCGTCCCTCGCCGCCAGACTGGCGGCCATCACCACTTCGCCGCTGCCAAGCGCCTTGAGGAGATCGCGCCACTCATCGAAAGCCACGGGCAGCAGTTTAAGCCCCAACTGTTGCGCCACCCTCGTCATCACGTCGGCATTAATTCCGGCAAACTGCCCCTGCTCATCCTTGAATTCAAAGGGGGGCCAACCCTTGAGGTAACCCACTTTAAGCTCGGGCAAGCTTTCAAGATAGCCCAGCTCTGCCTGGGTCAATGGCAGCCGACTCTGATCCCTGCTGTAAACATGATCGTCACTATTGAGCATCCATTTGTTTTCCAGCGCCGCCAACTCCTCGCGGGTCAACAGATTAAAGCCGGCGATCAGCCTTTGGGTCAGGCCATCGTCCTGGCGGCGGGTCAACACATAGATATCTGAGCTGAACTGCAAGGCTTTTGCTTGCTGGTAACCGGCCCAGAGTCCATGAGTCAACAGATAATGCTGAGTCCAGGCCGAGGGCGAGACGAAGCCTGAGATATCGCCCCGGTCGGCGGCATTGACCATGGCATCGAGAGAGTCGAAATACTTGAGCTGTACCTTGGGCAAGGCCTGTTTCAGCTCTGTGATATAAGGCGATGATGGGAAAATCCCCAAGCGTTTGCCGTCCAATAGCGACAGCGGGCTCTCCATCTGACCTTTGAGAAACAGACGGCTGCTTTGGGTGTGTAAGTGCCAGGCACGCTTGAGTCCAGAGCTGAGATCGTCACTTTCCGGATAACCTATATGGGCATCGACAATCCCCTGCTTGACCTGCTCCAGAGTGCTGTTCATGCTACCGGCAACAAACTCCACCGGCACCCCGGTTTTGGCGGACCATTTGTGCCAGATATCCACATACAGGCCGTGGGGTAAGCCATCCGGGCCAAGATCGGAAAACGGCTCCATATTCAGTGGCATGGCAACCGTGATCCCATGCTGATCGGCGCGATACCCCAGCCAGCGCCTCTGGGTCTGAACGATAAACTCAGGAGTGATCTGGGCAAAGCCATTATTGATTTCAGCCACCAAGGTCTGCCTGCCTTTGGCGACAGCCGGCGCCACCGGCGAATGCTTTATCAGCATCCGGTTGGCGGTGGGATATTGCTGGGCAATACTGCGGGCCAATTGCCGGTCACGTAGATACCCTTCCATGCCGGCAAACACCTTGATTTCTCCGCGGGATACCGCCTTGAGCAATGCGTCGCGACCTGGGTATAAGGCAAATGAAAGGCCGGACTCCTGAGCCTTAAGATCCGATTCGTGGGACGAGCCTTTGACTATCCCTATCCGATACGGCAGCAGCTTCTCAAAACTGTCCTTGTGCCTCAGTTCAGAGTGCAGATAGAGGTAGGTGTCAATACGACTGATGGGCTTGGCAAATTCAAATTCGGCCTCGCGCTCCGGGGTCAGCGCCAACGCCAGGTGTACATCCGCCTTGCCTTCTTTGAGCTGCTTCAGGGAATCGTTCCAGTGCCGCGCCACTAGTGTGATGGGTCTTTGATTGACCCGGCTCCATTCCTGCCAGAGATCAACCAGGATCCCCTGTGGCTGGCCGGCATCATCAACAAATTGGTAGGGATAACTATCCTCCCCCATCACTATGACGAGTGGTTTGGCGGGGGACTGGACTTGAGTGGCCGCATCCAGCGGCAGACATACGAGCACACACAATAGACTCAAAAGAGAGGTCAGCGATTTCAAGTGCTTATTTCCTGGTAAGGCGATGTAATTATTTTGTTATTCCTGCACTATTAGACAAAAAATTTGCGTCAATTACCAGAGCGCACTTGCTGCTTTCACGCGGGATTCGGTAAAATACGTCACTGATTTTCCCGCACAAGATTTCAGATGAACACTTCTCAAGACACCATATATGCGACTGACTGCGGTCAGGTCTCAGACTTTGCTTTTGATGACAGGGTAGCCGGCGTATTCAGCGATATGATCCGCCGCTCTGTGCCGGGTTACGGCCAGATCATCAACACCATTGGCGACTTCGCCGAGCGCTTTGTGACACAAGACAGTAAAGTCTATGATTTAGGGTGTTCTCTTGGCGCGGCAACTTTAAGTATTCGTAGGCGCATTGAAGGCAAAGGTTGCGAGATTATCGCCGTCGACAACTCGCCGGCGATGACCGAGCGCTGTCAGGAGTATCTCAATGCTTATGTCAGCGATACCCAGGTGCAGCTTATTTGTGGTGATATTCGTGATATCGTCATCGAAGACGCCTCCTTGGTGGTGCTCAACTTTACTTTACAGTTTCTGCCGCCCGAGGATCGCGATACCCTGATCCAGAAAATATATGCCGGCTTAAGACCCGGTGGCGCCTTGGTGCTGTCGGAAAAAATCCGCTTCGGCGATGAGGTTATCCAGCAAGTACTGGATGAACATCATCTGGATTTCAAACGCGCCAATGGCTATAGCGAGTTGGAGATCAGCCAAAAGCGCAGCGCACTGGAAAACGTGATGAAACCCGATCAACTCAACAATCACTACAACAGATTATCCCAGGCCGGTTTTGCCCATTACGGTGTCTGGTTCCAGTGCTTCAATTTCACATCCATGGTAGCTATCAAGTGATCAGTTTCAGTAATTTCTATCAACAGATTGCCGACTCCAATCTGCAGCATTGGTTGGAAACACTGCCGGCCAAACTCGGCGACTGGCAAAGAGAGCACAAGCACGGTGCCCTGCCCAAGTGGGAGAAGGTGCTCGCCAAGCTCAATTACCCCAGCCCCGACAGCCTGGATTTCAAAGACAGTGTCACCATAGGTTCCGGGGAGCAACTGGCAACGGGGCAGCGGGAAAAACTGGAAAACCTACTGCAGTTGCTGCATCCCTGGCGCAAGGGGCCATTTCATATCCATGGCATTCATATCGATACCGAGTGGCGCTCCGATTGGAAGTGGGAGCGGGTCGCGCCCCATACCAGCCCACTGGCAGGCAGAACCGTGCTGGACGTGGGTTGCGGTAGCGGCTATCACATGTGGCGCATGTATGGTGAAGGCGCCAAAATGGTGGTAGGTGTCGACCCCTCTTCACTGTTTTTATGCCAGTTTGAAGCGGTCAAACGCCTGGCCGGCGGGACTCCGCCGGTGCACCTGCTGCCTTTGGGTATAGAAGAACTGCCGCCACTGGACGCCTTCGATACTGTGTTCTCCATGGGGGTGCTGTACCACAGGCGCTCACCAATTGACCACTTGTTGCAATTGCGTGATCAATTGCGAACCGGAGGTGAACTCGTGTTGGAGACTTTGGTCATAGAAGGTGATGAAAATGCCGTACTGCTGCCACGGGATAGATATGGAAAGATGAATAATGTATGGTTTATTCCGTCCGTTGCCGCGTTGCAACTCTGGCTTGAGAAGTGCGATTTTCGTGAGGTTCGCTGTGTCGACGTCGATGTCACTTCACTGGCCGAGCAACGCTCCACGCCTTGGATGCGCAACGAATCTCTGGTGGATTACCTCGATCCGACCGACATCAATTTGACAGTGGAAGGTTACCCCGCCCCCAAACGGGCAACCTTTATCGCGATTAAGTAAGTCGAGTTCACCGAACCCTATATAAAAGTGACGCAATCTGGAAAACAGAATACAGGAAGCACTATGTTGAAACAGACGATTTCAATCGCCGTCATGGCCTCCATGGCAACACTTGCCGGCGGCTGCGCCAGCACTCAGGAAGTGGCAAATGCCCCGGTGCCGGTCGACGCCCAGACCTTGCAGTCCAACCTCGCCTCTCAGGAAGCCAGCATAGTCAATGTGATTGCTCAGGCTCAGAATCAACAGCAACAGCATCTGGATGCCTTGAATACTCAGCTTCAGGGTTTGCAACAGCAGATGAAGAAACTGCAGCAGCCCCCCAAGGAAACCATCAAGGAAGTACAGGTGCCTGCGCCCTGCGAAGCTTCACCTATTGGCGACAAATATATTCTCGGTGAAGTCGAGAGCGTCTTTATCGATGAGCTGAATGCCAGTTTCGATACCCGTATCGATACCGGTGCCGAATCCTCTTCACTCGATGCCCGCAACATTATTCTGTTTGAACGTGATGGCGCCCAGTGGGTTAGATTCGATGTGATGATCAATGGCGCGGATGCGCCGGGAAAAACTTTCGAATCCAAGGTGGTACGTTTTGTCCGTATCAAGCAAGACGCCGATGAAAAAGACGATCGCCGTCCGGTGATCCACGCCCACCTTAAAATAGGCAAATATGCCGCCGAAACCGATCTTAACCTTACCGACCGCAGTCACCTCGAATATCCTTTGCTGCTCGGCCGCAAGTTTATGAAAGACATAGCCGTTGTCGACGTAGGCCAAGCTTACCTGCACGGCAAAGCCAAAGACTTAGTGATTTCGAGCCATAAATAGGAGCGGTAATGCATTCACGGAAACCTTTCTACCTAGTGGTAGCTCTGCTGTTTATTGTTGGGCTCAGCGCCAGTATTTATCGTGGTATTGAACACAATGTGCCCTTCCTGCCCGGTGAGCAGGTACAAAGTTGGGCTGTCGATGCCAAAGTCAGTTTTCAGGGTACGGGTGGCCCGGCAGAAGTCTCTTTCTCTCTGCCACAGGATCCGGCATTTGAAGTCTTGATGGAAAATGCCACCTCCCCGGGTTATGGCCTGACTATCAGCAACAATGAACAGGGCCGCCGCGCGCTTTGGTCGATTCGTCAAGCCAATGGCCAACAGGACCTCTACTACAAGGTCACCCTGATCCCCACTGGCCGTGAAATACTCAAGGCTCAGGAAGAACCTCTGCCGCCTGCACCTTATATCTGGTCTGCGACCGAGAAAGCCGCCGCCGAGCAGGTGATGGACGAAGCCTGGGCTCGCAGTGCCGGTAACCTCTCTTTTGCCCGTGAGATCATGCGCGCCATTGCCGGTCGCGATCGCAGTCAGAACATAGAGCTGCTGCTGTCGGCCAACTCACCCACCAAGCTGTTTGTCCATATGCTCAATAGCCGCGGTATTCCAACTCAGGAAGTCAATGGTCTGTATCTGGAAGATCAGCGCCGTCGGCAGCAACTTTCTCCCTTTGTCGAAGTCTATCAGGACGGTAAATGGCACCTGTTCGATCTGGTCAAAGGCACAGAGGGCCGTCCGGAAAACATGGTGCTGTGGGAGCGCAGCGGTAAATCGGTATTGGACGTTCTGGGTGGCAGCAACTCCCAGGTCAACTTCTCCATGCTGAAAGACACACGTTCAGCCCTGGCGACCTCCATAGACATGATGGCCAAAAACAACGCCATCGACTTTTCCCTCTATCAACTGCCGCTGGAAGAACAGAGCCTGTTCAAGGGTATTTTGCTGATCCCCATCGGAGTGCTGATGGTGGTATTCCTTAGGGTTATCATAGGAATAAAGACTTCAGGTACCTTCATGCCTGTACTTATCGCCCTGGCCTTTATCCAGACCACACTGCTGACCGGCTTGATAGGTTTCCTGCTGATTGTGGCCTTTGGCTTGATGATCCGCTCCTATCTATCGCATCTGAACCTGTTGCTGATTTCGCGAATATCGGCGGTGATCATAGTGGTGATAGGCATCATAGGCCTGTTTACCCTGCTGTCGTACAAGTTTGGGCTCAGTGAAGGCCTGACTATCACCTTCTTCCCGATGATCATTCTCGCCTGGACCATTGAACGTATGTCTATCCTCTGGGAAGAGGAAGGTGCCAAAGAGGTGATGGTGCAAGGTGGCGGTTCACTTCTGGTAGCCACTCTGGCTTATCTGGCCATGAGCGCCACTTGGGTACAGCACTGGGTGTTCAACTTCCTGGGTATTCATTTGGTGATCCTGGCGCTGGTGCTGCTGATGGGTCAGTACACGGGTTATCGACTGCTGGAGCTCAAGCGCTTCAAGCCACTGGCAGGAGAATAAGATGAATTTTGCCTGGCCATGGCAGCTGCGCCGCGCTGGCGTGCTGAATATGAACAAGCGCAATATCGACTATATTGGCCGCTACAATCCGCGCAAGTTTTACAAACGGGTGGACGACAAGCTCACCACCAAGCAACTGGCACTTGCCAATGATATTGCCGTACCCGATCTGATAGGCGTGGTGCGCGAGCAACACGGTATCAATAGCATTCCCGAGCAGGTAAAAGATCGCAGCGGCTTTGTGATCAAACCCTCCAAAGGCTCGGGCGGCAAAGGGATCTTGGTGATCACCCATGTGGAGAATGGTCGCTTCTATAAGCCCAACGGCAATGAAGTCACCCCGAGCGAAGTTGATCGCCACGTTTCAAATATCCTCAGCGGCCTGTTCTCCCTCGGTGGCAAGCCGGATGTGGCCATTATTGAGGGCTTGATTGAGTTCGATCCCGTATTCGATGGCTTCAGCTATGAAGGGGTTCCGGATATCCGCCTGATAGTGTTCAAGGGTTTTCCTGTGATGGGAATGCTCAGGTTGTCCACCGCCGCTTCCGATGGCAAGGCCAACCTGCACCAGGGCGCGGTTGGTGTCGGCTTGGATATCGCTACCGGCCGCGGTCTGCATGCGGTGCAGTTTGACTGCCCGGTCGATTTGCATCCGGACACGGGGCGTAACCTGATTGAAATCGAGGTGCCCCACTGGGATACCTTGTTGCACACGGCCTCGAGCGCCTATGAGATGTGCGAACTGGGTTATCTGGGGACCGATATGGTACTGGATCAAAACAAGGGTCCACTGCTGCTGGAGCTCAACGCCCGTCCCGGGCTTGCCATCCAGATAGCCAATGGCATGGGGATATTGCCAAGGCTGCAGCATGTGGAAAGAATGACGGGCAAACCCATGTCAGTGGAAGAACGGGTCGCTTATGCCAAGAAGCACTTTGCCAGCCGTTAACTCCGGCCTGAGTCCATCTCGCCTCAAGTCCAGGCTGCCACTGTCGGTGTTGGCGTCGCTGCTGGCATCGACTGTGGCCTCGGGCATTTCCCCTGCCCTGGCCGCGCCTGATGCCGTCCCCTTGCTGACGGCCCAATGTGTCGAATACAGCAGCAATTTTCAACCTGAATTTCAGGATCTGCAGTTGCTGGAGCGACAAACCCTCGGGCTGCACAATATCAATGACCGCCTCGGTTATTATCGGAGTTTTCCCCTGTCAGCGGCTCAGCATGAGTTGCTGTTGCAGTGTCAGTTGAAACTGGCCGACACCATGGATAGATTCCTGAGCGAACCGGCGCTGATAAGCCTGACATCCGAACTGAACCAGGATGATGAGCCACAGCTTCAGGCATTGGCCCAGAGGTTGGACTGGTTGATGCAGCAACATCTGGGCATAGAGGAAAAGGCCCGTCTTCATGGCGCCCAGGCCAGCATTCGCCAGGGAATGCGCAGTGACGATCTCAAGCTGGAGTTGGGACAATGTACCCTGCCCGGCATGCAACAGGCTCTCAATCCCGAAGAGGATTCAGCGGAGCAGGAAGCTGCTCAATCAGCCCAAAAGCCCGGCTTTTTTGCGGTCAATATCGCCTCTTACTTGATGCAACAGGCCGATGGTGATTGTCGCGCCAAGGTTTGGCGCACTTATCAGGGCCGCGCCAGATTACGCAATCAACTGCCGCTGTCATCCGTTTTTGCCCTGAGACAACAACAAGCCAAAGCGCATGGTTACCCGAGCTACAGTGATTTTATCCTCAGTTCTCAGTTGCTGAGCACGCCAAACGATGTGGCCAAGTTTCTCAATGCCAGCACCCAAAAACTGGATTACGCCCCTTGGGATCTGGGCCGCGAGTTACAGCAGGCCCAGTCAACCGAAATGGTCGCCCTCAAAGGCTCTGAAGTACTAAAAGCTCTGTTTGACCATCTCAAACCGCTGGGATTAACCGCAGAGCAGATTAACGACGACTGGCTCAGGGTGTATCACCATGGTCGGCTGCTGGGTGAACTTCTTATCAGCGAAGGCAAACACAACCGCCATAAAATGCTGCGCCGCGCCGTTGTCGGCCAACAAACCGGCCAGAGCGAGCTGGTGCTTAAGCCTCAGCAACTTAGGCTAAAAGATTATCAGACCGCAGTTTCTTCCCTGAGCGCCGCCATAGCCCAACTCAGTGGCGGCGGCCGTTATTATCTCAACAACAGTCTGGAGTTGCCTCAGGATGGCGCCGGAGTGGGCAAAGCCTGGCTTGAGCGCTATCTGAGCGGTGCCTTTGCGTTTTCACTCAAGCCGGCTCCCGGCTCGCGCGAACAATTGGCCGAAGAATACCAGCAACAGCTCAAGGTGTTTCGTGCCAAAGTAGCCCTCGCCAGCTTTGAAGCCTTTGGCAACAGCCAATACCCACAGCTACACAAGGCGTTTGAAGCCAGTTTTAATGGCTCCTGGCCCGAAGTCAGTGATTATAGCTACAGCTTTGGCGCCATCAGCGATCAGGGGCCGCTCTATTATCTCGGGCTCTGGCAACAGCAACTTGCCAAAGCAATAGATGTTCACACCCGGGACTGCAACCCGGCGCAACTATTTGATCTCTTGCTGGTCAACGAATCAGCCCAACCTATGGTCGCCCGTTTGCAAAGCCTGTTTGGCGCTGCCGATGCGGCCACACTCATCCGGAGGATACGCGATGCCAATACTCAAGAGAACCGGTCAACTGACACTTGCCCTCTGCCTGGGAGTGATGAGCAGTACCCTGGCCGCCAAGAGCCAGCCCAGCGCTGATGAGGTTTATCAACGCATTCAGCAGAATCTGGAGCAGCATCTCTACCAGTTGCCACCCAGGGTGCAGGGCCATTACGGGATCCGCCTCTATCGGATGACAGGTGACGAGCAGTACGCCAACGCCGCCTTGGTGGATCTGTTTGCGGTTACTGAAGCGCAAAGCTTCTATGCCTGCCAACTGGACGACCCTGAATTTGTCAAAAGTGAATCGCTCAAGGCGATATCCCAACTGGGCAATGGCCCCCGGGCCAAAGCACGCAAAAAAGCGCTCAAACCCTTCCCCGAATTTCTGTTTTATACCGATGTGCTGCTGCGCTACGCCAGTCGCATAGATGAATTGGGATTTACCGGGCCCTGCCACGACAAGTTGCTCAAGGGGCTCAAGAGTACAGATCTGGAGCACGGCCTGACCGACGAAGCCATGATTGAAGCCTGGGCGGCGCAGCTGATCAATTATGTTTACTGGGCCAAGCAGCTTGGCGTTGGCGATTATTTGGAAGACTACAAAGCCGCCTTCAAACGTGTCTACCCGGATGCCGAGGATGGCAAGCTCAGTAAGGCACAATATCGCAATAAGCTCTATGGCCTGACTCACTTTATCTTCGCCGCCAGTGAATACTATCAGCACCCGGTAGATGCCAAGGAGTTCGCCTGGATCCTCGACTACTTCGAAGCCAACCGCGAGCGGATCCTCAGTGATGCCACCAACGATATTATTGCCGAAGTAGGAATAAGCTATCTGCTCGCCGGCAAGGGCAAAGATCATCCCATGGTGAAAGCCACTCAGGCGCACATCATCAAGTCCTTCGATCCTGAGGTGGACTTTATTCGCTCCCCCAAAGGTAACCCGGCGCTGGCCCTGGGTGAACACCGTAATGTGCTGGCGATGATGCTGCTCAAATGGCCGGAAAAACTGCATAAAGGCCCCTATTTGAGTGAGCTCAAGGCGACCCGGAAATACCTGCCGATGCAGGTGACGCCACTCGAGTCAGTCAAACAGGCGACTGAGTCGACGAAAAAGGCTAAATAGTTTGAAAAACTGGCAGTTTCCACCCATGATAGGCCGAAATCTGACGAGTTTTTAGAAAATGAACAGACCCAAGTCCACATTGGAACAGTGGCGGATCCTGCAGGCCGTCGTCGACTTCGGTGGTTACGCCCAGGCCGCCGAGCAGCTCAACAAGAGCCAATCATCCCTCAACCATGCTGTGGCCAAGCTACAGCATCAGTTGGGGATCCAACTCCTCGAAGTGCGTGGCCGCAAGGCCTATCTGACCGAATGCGGCGAAGTACTGCTGCGCCGCTCTCGTCACGTCACTCAGGCTGTGGGGGAATTGGAGCAGCTCGCCAGCAATCTGGAACAGGGGTGGGAACCGAGTCTGAGCATCGCCAGGGAGCTGGTCTATCCCATGGAAACCCTGACCGAGGCGCTGGCCGCCTTTCTGCCCCAAAGCCGCGGAACCCGGGTCACAGTGCGGGACACAGTGATCAGCGGTACCCAGGAGATGATCAAAAACCATCAGGTGGATATTGCGATTTGCGGTACCCCGCCCATGGGTTATATCTCTGAGCCCCTTTGCGACTTGGACTTCTACCTGCTCTGCCACCCTTCCCATCCGCTGGCGGCCCAAGTTGAAATTGAAGACGACAGAGTGCTGGCCCAACATCTGCAAATTGTGATCAAAGATACCGGCGTCAATAGTCAGCAGGAAATCGGCTGGCTCAAGGCCGAGCAGCGCTGGACCGTCAGCAACTTCCACGAAGCCAAGGTGATCCTGGCCAAAGGCATAGGTTTTTGCTGGATCCCGGCGCATCTGGTCAAGCAGGAGCTGGAAAATGGGCAATTGGTACGGCTCAGTCTCAAAGGCTCCAGCAGTCGCAAGATACTGCTCAGTCTGGTAGTGCCACAGAGAGACAAACAAGGCCCGGCCTGTAAGCTGCTGGAATCACTGATCCTGGCTCAACATAAATCTGGCTCTGTATAAATCTGGCTCATTATAAATAGTGAAAAACGGAGCAACTTCATACTTACCCTGTGTCCGTAAGGTATGACGTCACTAATATCAGTTAGAAAAAGACTCGAACAGCTCCGGGAGAGCACTATAGTGCTTGTTTTTCACACAGTATTATTGAGGTTTTGACAAAAGCCCCTGAGATTTGAAGATAATCTGGCGCATTAATTCTGTAACATCACAGAAAATATCATTAAAGTCATATAGATATAAAACACTGTTGGCAGATAATAGGTTTGGAGACCGCGTATGCGCGTTTAACTGCAAGGAATATTTTGGCTAAACTCTATTATATCTAACTAATACAAAGAGATAGCTATGCGCGTGTACACTCCTCCGAGGACTAAAACGCGCATGCGTACTAAACAGCTGTTAGCCAGGGAATAGTATGAGTACAGGTTTTGTTTATGTGATGATCAACCCTGCAATGCAGGGGCTAGTAAAAATCGGATTAACCAAGAAATCACCTAATGAACGTACAAAGGGGTTGAGAGGAACAGGAGTTCCAGACGATTTTATAGTTATTTACGATGAGCTTCTTACAGATTGTGAGTTAATTGAAAAACGACTTCACAAAAGATTCGATGAGTATCGTTATAAGCCAAACAGAGAGTTTTTTCAGATTCCTATTAGAGAAGCCATTCGAGGCTTAATGGAAGAGTCTGCTGGGTTTATTGTTCCTCGTGTAGGAGCGGACGGAGGTGTGGAGATTCTTCCTGATCTTAAGAAAAAATACCCAAGTTATCTAAAACCTGATTTTCACTCAATCAAGATTACACATAGTGGTGGAGTGGTTTACCTTGAGTCCGTTCGTTATCGACACGCGGGTTTGAAAGACGAAATTGTTGAGCGGACCGACTTGAGCTTCATCGTTGATGAGGATGACGATATGTTTCAAATTTCCAGAGATCCAACAGACAATGCGAGATTATTTGTTCATCAATTAGATGAATATTCAATGATTCACTGTACGGACTTGTTCACACATGATGCATGCGTTGATATAGCACAAAGACACGAACGTGGCTAACAAAGTGCTGCTACCGGACAAATTTTCCGCTGCGCTTCAAATTTGCCGCAGAGCACGGCGTTATCTGCCGGATTAAACATAGGAGGTTTCATGAATGTTTTTGAAATGATGCGAAGTGGAGATCTTCATCCTATATGGTTTGTTTTTTTGGCCCAAGGTATTGTACTTGCGACCCTCTGTTTTTTGCTGGCAAAAAGTAAAAACAGAAATACTTTTATTGCATCGATGTTCGGGTTTATTCCATTCCTGAGTTATGTTGCTATCTTGTACTATGTAGGTGTCCCAAAGTTAAATGAATCATCTGCTCAACATGGCAGCTAACAAACCAAGGCAGCGGGACTATTTCTCGCTGCACTCAAGCTTGGGGCGTTGATATGATTCCCTTTATCAAATAGGTAAAAGTGCCCTTACCGGAGACCCAAAAAATCTTCGGTAAGGACACTCTGACAGTCGGACTTTGGCGAGTAAGTGTCGGCGGTTGACCTTGCTGATATCCGCGAGTTTGGTTATTCGCATTACTTGTGTTCGCCGCAGGAGCCTTGCCTCAGTCTATGAGCGCGGATGTGACCGCTTAACGCCCTCGAGGGTTGCTCGCACCGCTGCCGCAGTCCGGCGCTGCCAGAGTGATTTTTTAATGTAATTCAGTACGCTTGTTGTGACATCTCGGCATCAAAACCTTGGGCTAAATCCCAAATGTAGCCTGTCAGTTCGCGAGCCACAGCGGTAACGACTTTATTGTATTCTTTGCCTCTTGCTTTTAAGGCATGAAAGCGTCGACATAGGCGCTGCTGGATTTCCCATGAACGAGTTTGCAGTTTGATAGAGTGCTCTTGTTGGCGACTTTCCAATTCCCTCGAGACCCGGCGGGGAAACGATAGGCCCAGGCCGATTCAATAAGGATGCGCCTTGCATGACCATTGCCACATTTGGTGATGCCGCCACACCGTTCCCGCTGACCACTGGAGTGTTCGCTGGGTGTCAAACCGACAAAGTTCATCAGTGAACGCGGAGAAGCAAAGCGTCTGAGGTCACCCAGTTCCTACGCACTAACCTGGCCAATGTCATGGCATCGCGTTTATCGGTTTGACCCGGCCGCCCGGAGCTTTGGGGATGAGTGCCCCCAGCATTCAATGCCACGGCGCAACAGATGGCGATAGAGCCAGAAGCCACAGGGACCAGCCTCAGCAGACTTATCAGAAACCCAGGCCACGTCAGTGGTCTCCTTGTGTACGTTCAACCCGATAAAAAGTGTGTTAGCTTTAGACATGTCGGCCTCCTGTGATTGTTTGCCTATTAGATCAACAAACAGTGTGGCTCTGGTTTAACTAATCCACGAGAAAACACGGAGGCCGACACCTGCACAGGGAATCATTATGTCTAAGTGCCCAGGGCAATGTGGGAACTGGTTAACACTCAAGGAGTGAAGAGTTTATGCAAATTTCAGAATCTAGCGTTCATTTCATTTACGACACAGCAAAGAAAGTATATGACTCAAAGAAAACTTTGGTGTCAGCAGCTAAAGAAGCGTCTGAAAAGGGGCTAATGTCTGACGGCTCTGCGAGGATCTACATCAACATATTTAGAAGCTTAATGAAAGGTGTAGGGCACATCAGAGCAATGAATGAGTATTCTACGATATATTTTCTTGAGTCAATTTATAAAGATTATGGTTTATACCAATTTGAGCTTGCGTTGCAGGCTACAGCACATCATGTCAATTACTACAACTCTCTAGGAAAATGGCGTAGAACTTCGATTGAAAAAGTTATTGCAGATATGAAAACCAAATATAATATTCAGTCAAACGCTTATTCAGTATACCCTGACGAAGTTGAGTTCATGGAAGGTAAAGTAAAACAAACATACGTAAACAAATATGAGCGAAGCGCGAGCGCGAGGCAAAAAGCAATAGTTGTACATGGTGTTAATTGTATTGTTTGTGATTTTAATTTTGAAGAAATGTATGGTCCTTTAGGTACTGGTTTTATTCATATCCATCACCTAATTGACTTATCGGAAATTGGTTCTGAGTATAGTTTGAATGTAGAAACCGATCTCGTACCAGTATGTCCAAACTGTCATGCAATGTTACACAAAACCAAACCGGCAATGAAACCTGAAGAATTGAAAGAACACTTAACAAACGAGTATTAACGAGAATAAGCGAATATGGACACCCTGCGTTAATGGCGCGGAAGTAAACATCCGACTATGCTTTGTTTAAACATTTAACAAGAGGGTTATTATGCCGCGCCCTCGCCGAACTCAAATTGGCCTTGAAGATATGTGAAGCGCTAACGACTCTCATCCCGAATGCGCTGCGCCTGTTGCTGCTCAGCGGCTATCACGTCGGCAACTGAACCCGACTCAAGCTGCAACTCGGCCTTGGGTGGACTGAAAGTCTGTTCATTCAAAGCATTTGACTGCTGCGCTATAGCGCCCATCAAACGAGACAGGCCTATGGGGAAGTTTGCAGAGTCGCCAGCCTTGGGATCAAAGGAAGGCGCGGACTTTTCAGCCGCCGAATCTGCGGCTCCCAATAGGTTTTGACTCAGCTCAGGCTTTGGTGCGGCGGCAAGTCTCTGGGTTCCGGCCTCTTCTCTTGCCTGGTTATATTTGCGCATCGCCTCGGCGGCGACCCGAATATCGGCCATGGAGGGATCGACAGGTGCCATCGCCGCCGCATAGACCTGTTTCATTTTCGCCATGGTCGCCAGCGGATCGCCGTTCACTACAGAGACATCTATCTGAACTTCACCTTCCACCGCGTAACGCTTGCCATCGGGTCCTTTCTCGAATTCAAATGCCGGTTGTCCGGCATGGATCCCGCCTACCGCGGCATGAGCCTGTTCATGGGATCGCACCTGGGTATCACGCTTCATCAGGGAGTCGATTTCCCGCTCAAGCGCCTGTTGCTCACGACTCTCACGGTTCTGCTGCTGTTTCTGTTGCGCCTCATCCGGCTTGGGTTCGGCTGCGCTTGTCGTATTCGACTCCCCGGTTGACTGACGAGCCGCCCCTTCGTCCCCTTCTTTTACTTCGCTGCCAGCCTGGCTCGATGAGCGACTCGAAGAGCTGCCGGAAGTGTTGTCAAAATCCTGCTCTGCCCCACCCATAGAGTTGGCGGAAGTATTTGCGCCATTAAAAGCGGGAACCTCAGGCGCCTCTCCCGCTAAAGTCACTGGTATCGCAGGTCCGCCGACAATGTCAGCCCCTTGGCCGAAAAAGGCGGATGCTTGAGCCGATATCCCCGCGAGCGGCATCGATGCTTGAACCTCTCCATGCCAATGGCCGGAGCTGGACAAGGCCGCGGCCCCAAGGGCTCCTTTAGTCAAACTGACAAGTGCTTCCCGCGGCGGCTTTACGGTTTGTGGCTCTGAATGTTGTGCAGCTGAACCTTGGAGCGGGCTTGAATTGACTGAGCTTGGATTAACTGAACTTGTATTGACTGGGCTTTGATTTCCCGAGCTCAGGTTTATTGGGCTTGGCTTAACGCCACTTACCTGAGAGGGATTTTGACTGGCGGAGATTTTACCGGCAGGGTTGGCGCTGAGAGGCGATTGGTTTATAGAGCTGCCACTGCTTAAGTTGGCAATTGACGAGCTTGGCCGCCGGGACACGGCTGTTGCCGTCAGCCCCGCGCCGGCCAGCGCGCCAACCATATATTACACCTCGATATCTATGATACTGCCCAAGGTGTCGGATGCGCGTTCAATCACCTCTACTGAAGCTTGCCCCTGGGCCTTGGATTCCAATGCCGATACCAATGCCGAGGTTTTGTCTGCCTCCTCAACCGGGCGGGTCGGATCGGCCTGCTGCGCAGGTGCCGGACGGGCGATATCCACTGTTGCCTGAGTCAGGCCGGACTGGGCGCTTTGCAGCCCTTGAACTCCCGCCGAAAAAGCCGATGGAATTTGCATGATTGCCCCTTGTCTGTATTGGACTGTGGATTTTCGTTCTGTGGCTAAAATCAGTTACTACCATTTCAGCAGCAACTTTGAACAATTATTAGCCAATTTAATACAAATGTACAGCCCGAAAGGTTTATGTCCCTTGATGGGTTACCGCAAAAGAGGCGCCTGCGAGCCAACTCGCGTCCCAATCTTTCCACACAGCTTGCATGCCTTGTGCTCGAATGGCGCTGACCACCTCAGGGACGGTTCGCTCATCACTTATCTGGAACTGATCCAGCTGCAACTTGGGATTGCTGTAACCACCTGGCTCTGTTGAGCTGGCGGCACTCACATGGGTGATCCCTAGGGGCAATAGATTATCCCTGAGTGAGGCGCTCTCCCGGGTAGAGAGACTCAACTCCAGCGCCGGGCTGAACAAGCGCATGGCGCAGATTAGCTGCACCAATCCGGCATCATCCAGGGTAACAGCCGGCGTTACTCCGCCAACGCAGGGCCTGAGCCTTGGCAGCGACACGCTGAAGCGGCTACGCCAGTACTTTTGCTGCAGATAGTCCAGATGCAATCCCATCAGTGCCGAGTCCAGGCGCCAATCATCCAGCCCGAGCAAGACCCCCAGGCCTATCTTGTCGACCCCGGCCCTGGCGGCCCTGTCCGGTGTATTGAGCCTGAAACCAAAGTCCTTTTTATTGCCTCTGAGATGATGGCGGTCATAGGTGGCGGGCTGATAGGTCTCCTGATATACCATCACGGCATCCAGTCCCTCATCAACAAGGCGCCGATAGCCCGCTTCGGCGAGGGGCTGCACTTCAATCGCCAGATAGCTGAAGTCCTTCTTGAGCCTCAAAAGCGCCTGGGCAAAATAATCCAGCCCTACCTTGGTTTCATGTTCGCCGGAAACCAGCAACACAGAATCAAAGCCGCGCTGCTTGAGAATGGCAATTTCAGCATCCAGTTCGGCCTGGCTTAGGGTCTTGCGGCGAATTTTATTGCTCATGCTGAAACCGCAGTAGTCGCAATCATTGGCGCATAGATTGGAAACATAGAGCGGCGCATAGAGACCTATGTTGGCGCCGAACTTCTTGCGGGTGAGCGAAGCAGAGAGCTGCGCCATAGGCTCGAGAAATTCCCGGGCCGCCGGTGACAAAAGAATGGGCAAGGCCGAGGGATTGTGCGCTATCGTCTCGGGCCGCGCCATACAGCGCTCAACATCGGCGGCGCTGACACTGGCAATAGCAAGGCGCAGTAGATCTCTGTCGATAGCGGTAAAACGCTCAAGAAAATCAGCCATGGTTTTCTCCCAAATTGAGAAACCCGGTCAGCGGACTGGTGTTTTGGGCCCGATTGCTGATGGCCCCGAGTCCGGCAAGATAGGCCGCTCGCCCGGCGCGCACCGCATCTTTGAAGCAGCCCGCCATGGTCACGGGATCCAAGCTGGAGGCGATGGCAGTATTAACCAGCACGGCATCGGCGCCCAACTCCATCGCCCGCATCGCCTGAGACGGCGCGCCGATCCCGGCATCCACCACCACAGGCACATTGGCCTGCTCTATGATGATCTTCAAAAAGGGTTCTGTGGCCAGCCCCTGATTGGAACCTATGGGACTGCCAAGCGGCATCACGGCGGCGCAGCCTACCTCTTCGAGGCGCAAGCACAGCACGGGATCGGCATGTACATAAGGCAGTACGGTAAAACCTTCGCTGCACAAGACCCGGGCCGCTTCCAGTGTTTCTACCGGATCCGGCAATAGATAACGGGGATCCGGGTGGATCTCCAGCTTCAATAGTTGGGTGCCCAGCATCTCCCGTGCCAGCTCGGCGGCAAAAATTGCCTCCCTGGCATTGCGGGCCCCGGATGTATTGGGCAGCAGCTGCACGCCGCGCTCTTTGAGCGGTGCCAGCAATTCATCACTACCCTGGTTAAAATCGAGCCGCTTCATCGCCACAGTAACCAACTCGGCGCCACTGGCCACGAGCGAGCGTTGCATCAGCTCTGCCGATGCAAACTTGCCGGTGCCGCCAAATAGCCTGGATTGAAATTCAAACTCGCCAATTTGCAACATATCAACCTCCGGCTACGGCGGAAAACAGCTCGAGACTGTCTCCGCTTTGACATTCAAGCATTGGCCACTGAGATCTGGGCACTACGGCGCCATTACGCACCAGCGCCACGCTTCCAGGCGCTATCTCACACCACTCGAGCAGCTGTAACAGCGTCATAGCTTCAGGCAACTCTTTGACTTGATTGTTTATCTTAATTTGCATCACGATTCTCCTCACGGCTAAGCTCAGGGCGCCCTGTCATAAATTGAGCTTCGGTTTGATTTCCAGCCTGAGTGTGGGTTTGACAGCAAGGACATGCTGGGTCGGCGCAAAGCGCAGCCTCACGCACGCTTAAAGTTCGGCAATCCAAGCTGATGAGCCGTCCCAGGGTGCTGCGCTCTCCAAGCAGAGTATTGATGGCTGCCAGCGACTGCATCGCTGCCAGGGTTTGCACCGCAGGACCCAGCACCCCCATGTCGCGGCAGCGCCCCGAGCCTGTGCTGTCTCGCGGGAACAGGCATTCATAACAGCCCGCCTCGGGGTTAAGCCAAGGGGCGGTATGACACAGCAGGCCGGAATCGGCGCTGATCGCCGCCGCAATCAACTCTTTGCCCAGCTTCACACAGGCTTGATTAAGGTTATGACGGCAAAGGAAATTATCGCTGGCATCCAATACCAGCGACGCCTCGCGAATAAGCTCCGCGCTCTTGGGGCCAAACAGTTCGGGCTCAATCTCAATCAGGCAGTTTGGATAATCGCGCGCCAGCTTTTCCTTGGCCACGTCGACCTTCAAACGGCCGATATCCTGCTCGTTGTAGAGCAGTTGCCTCGGCAGATTACCCAGCTCGACAATATCGGGATCGATAAGAATGAGACGCCCTACACCGGCGGCGGCCAAAGAGTGCGCCAGATGATGGCCAAGGCCTCCGAGCCCCACTATAGCGACCGTCTTTGCCCGTAAGGCGAGCTGCCCCGCTTCTGAGACTCTGGGCAGCAGCAACTGGCTGCCGTAACGGATAAAGTCGCGATCGCTCAGCCCGGCACTGCCCTGAACTCCAGTATTTTGTTGAGCATAGCTAATCCCACTTGCAATAGCGGCTGCTCGCCCTAACCAGCTTTGTGTCAGGCGCCTGAAGGCCGTTACCGGCTCGGCGGCCTCGGTAATGGCCCGCACCACGGCGACATTGGCCACACCGGTATGCTTGACGGCATCAAGGTTATGCTCGTCAATGCCGCCTATGGCGACCGTCGGCAGCAAGGAGCCGAAAGTTTCGCTGTAGGCGCCAAGGCGCGCCAGTCCCTGGGGCAGAGATGGCATTACTTTGGTCGTGGTGGCAAAGATATGTCCGAGGGCCAGATAACTGGGCCTGTGGCGCAATGCAAGCAGCGCCTCGAAATAACCATGACTGGATAACCCCAGCGCCATACCCGCCCCTTGGATGGCCTCAAGGGATGCCTGGCTGAGATCCTCCTGGCCCAAATGCACACCAAAGGCGCCGTGGGCAATGGCCTGTTGCCAGTGATCATTGATAAAGACCCGCGCCTGATATTGGCGCCCGAGCGCGATGGCGCGAATGATCGCCTGCTCGGCGCTCGAACCGGGCTGTACTTCCCCCTTGAGACGCAATTGAATGGTGCGGCAGCCTGCCTTGAGTAAGACTTCCAGCAATTCGACATCGGCCACGACCGGGTAGATACCCAAATTATGGGGCAGCGTTTTGAAGCCTTCAGCACTAACGGCATCAGCAGAGGTTGGCGCTGCAAGCCAAGGGGCGCCAAGCACCTGGGCTGGGTTGCCCCAAGGATAATCCTCCAGCGGCCAGATGACAGGCATAAGCTCGGCGGCCAGACAAGCCCCGGGGCGACCTAAGGGGCCGGGACCACGGCCTACCCGATAACTCTGCGCCAAAGCGCCATTGATATAGGCCTTGGCCAGGATCAGGGCATCGGGCAAGATCCAGTCGTGGGCCAAAAATGCCGCTATGGCACTGGATAGCGTGCAACCGCTGCCATGGTTGTTGCTGGATGCTTGTCTTGGGCTCGCCAACACAAACCCCTGCCGTTGATGCAACCCGGAGCTGTGAGGCAAGTCTTTAAAAAGCAATAAGTCTTCTGCCAGACCGCGCGCGATCCCCGCCTCGAAATCCCCGCCCTTGGCCAAGAGATGGCAAGGCAGTTCGTTTGCCAGGCAAGTTGCCGCATCTTGCCAGGAAGAAAAGTCATGAATATCGCTGCGACTCAGCAACGCCAGCTCGTGAATATTGGGGGTCAGTACAGTGGCGAGCGCCGCCAGCGGCCGGTAATCGAGCCGCGCTGCGCCCGTTGCAGTGCTCTTTGAGAGTGCATCGCCGCAACTGGCCACCATGACGGGGTCGACCACCAAAGGAACATCAGGTAGGTGCCGAGCCAACCAGTCACAAAGCAGCTGCAACTGCGCTTGATTGGCGAGCAAGCCGATTTTTATCGCCTTGGGCGGCAAGTCACCGAGCAGAGCATTGAGCTGCGCCAGCAACATCTCCTCGCTCACCGCCTCGGTTAGCGTCACCGCCACACTGCTTTGGGCGGTCAAAGTGGTGATAACAGAGCAACCATGACAGCCAAGATTACTGAAGGTGGCCAGATCGGCCTGGATCCCGGCGCCGCCGCCACTGTCTGAGCCGGCTATGCTCCAGACTATCGGCCTTTTATCAGCCGCCATTTCAGGCTTCCTCTTCATAGCGTGTAGCCTCTGGCTCGGGATTGGACTTGGGCTTGGACTCGGACAAAGACTTTTCGCTTGCCGTAGCCGGATGATACAGGGCGCTGCCACTGGCCTTGAACTGCGCCGACATCCGCGCCATCCCCGCCTCGGCATCCAGTACTTCCAGCGGCTGTGCCGTCAGTTCTTCAGCCTGCACTGGCTCGGTTTGTCGCTCTGCCGAGTCTGGCTCTGACGCCTCCCCTGAAGCTAGCTGAGATGCAGACAAGGATGCAGCCAGAGACGCAGCATAGTCGCGTACATCTTGGGTGATTTTCATCGAGCAGAATTTGGGGCCGCACATGGAGCAAAAATGCGCCACCTTGGCAGACTCCTGAGGCAGGGATTCATCATGGAACGCCCGGGCGGTATCGGGATCCAACCCCAGGTTGTATTGATCTTCCCAGCGAAACTCGAATCTGGCCTTGGACAACGCATTGTCGCGCAGCTGGGCACCAGGATGTCCCTTGGCGACATCGGCGGCATGCGCCGCAATTTTGTATGCAATAAGCCCTTGTTTAACGTCTTCTTTGTTGGGTAAGCCCAGATGCTCCTTGGGGGTCACGTAACAAAGCATGGCGCAGCCGTACCAGGCAATCATCGCCGCGCCTATGCCAGAGGTGAAATGATCATAGCCGGGCGCAATATCCGTGGTCTGGGGCCCCAAGGTGTAGAAAGGGGCCTCATCACAGTACTCAAGCTGCTTGTCCATATTCTCTTTGATCAGCTGCATAGGAATATGGCCCGGCCCTTCGATAATGGTCTGCACATCGTATTCCCAGGCGATTTTCACCAGCTCACCCAAGGTTTCCAGCTCGGCAAACTGAGCCTCGTCGTTGGCATCGGCAATCGAGCCGGGGCGCATGCCGTCACCGAGCGACAGAGAAACATCATAGGCGGCGCAAAGCTCACAGATGTCGCGGAAATGGCTGTAGAGGAAGTTTTCCTTATGATGGCTCAGGCACCACTTGGCCATAATGGAGCCGCCACGGGATACCATACCTGTCACCCGATTGGCTGTCATGGGCACATAGCGCAGCAATACCCCGGCATGAATGGTGAAGTAATCCACCCCTTGTTCGGCCTGCTCTATCAGGGTGTCGCGAAACACTTCCCAGCTGAGATCTTCGGCAATACCGTTGACCTTTTCCAGCGCCTGATAGATGGGCACAGTACCTATGGGCACAGGCGAGTTGCGTACTATCCATTCGCGGGTTTCGTGGATATAACGGCCGGTGGACAGATCCATTACCGTATCTGCGCCCCAACGGGTGGCCCACACCAGTTTTTCCACCTCTTCCTCGATGGAAGAGGTCACCGCCGAATTGCCGATATTGGCGTTGACCTTCACCAAAAAGTTACGGCCGATAATCATAGGCTCGGCTTCCGGATGGTTGATGTTGGCGGGAATAATGGCGCGGCCACGGGCCACTTCGCTGCGGACAAACTCAGGGGTTATCGGCGTGGCAACTATAGCACCAAAGGCTTCTCCTTTGGCCTTGCGGGCCAGCTGCGGATCTTTGGCAAGCGCTTCGTTGGCCCGGGCCATATTTTCACGAATGGCGATATATTCCATTTCAGGAGTGATAATGCCGGCGCGGGCGTAATGCAATTGGGTCACCCGCTTACCCGGCTTGGCCCGGCGCGGTTTGGGCAAAGCGTCGAATCTCAGATGATCCAGCCCTTCATCCGCCAGCCGCTGCTGGGTAAAACTGGAGCTGACCGAAGTCAGCTCTTGCGTATCATCACGCTCTAAGATCCAGCCCTGGCGCAATTTATCCAGACCCTGGCGCACATTGATACCCGCGTTGGGATCTGAATAAGGGCCGGCACAATCATAAACACGTACAGCGGGATTGGGTTCAAATTGCTCGCTGCCATCTTGGGTTGGTATTCGGGTGTCTGTCTGCCTGATTTGGCGCATGGCTACCTGAATATCGGCCCGGGAGCCCTGAACAAACAGCTTCTGTGAATTGGGATGCTGCAAGGGTTTAAGGTTATCGATAAAGGCCTGGGCGGCCTCTCGGGTTTGACGACGATTGGATTGACGATTTGACATAAGCAAGCTCACTCTTTTGGAAAATGAAATTGCTTGTCAGGAGAGTTGAATAATAAGCGGCGCAAGCTGACTGGTTAAACTCCTTGATTTGGAGTCCTCCTCCGGCGGTGTTGGCAGACTGACCTCGTGGTTTCAGGTCAGTTCAATGTCCGCTTGAGAAGCCAGATATCGCCTCGGCTCTTTAAAGCCTTTGGCATAGATTTTTGCTCGCAGTGGCTGCGGTAATGCTGCAGCTGAATGCTTGTTTCCTTCGCAGGTGCTAGCCTGATCAGGTTCAACGGATCCCGAATAAACGGTCTCAGCCCAGAGGGCACTCCGACAAGATTGCTGCCGAGTATAAGCACAAGCCGAAGCGGGAAACAAGCCCAATGACAAAACGAGCCACAGGATTGAATCACTTAAAATCATAGCTTAATTGTTTGAATTAAATTAAAATAATTTCAAAAGTTGAAAAATAAATTTATTTAAAATCAAATAAATTGATTGCAAAACTCACTTACCAAGCCGCTTTAGACGGCTGGCCACCGCCTCCTTGAGCGCTTTTTCCATTTCTGTCTGACCGCATTTAAATGGGAAACCCAAGTTTTCGGCATAGGGATTGAGTGGAGTCGGCACCTTGACGACTCGATAGCAGGTATCACCATCCTTGACGATACGGTTAGGGTCGAGCGGCAGATCCAGACTGGCCACTTTATTGAAATCATCGGCGTCATTGACCCAAAGCACTTCCATCTCCCCATCCATTTCACTGAGGCTCTTGCGTTCCGTGGCCTTATCCGCATATTGCTGTGATAACTGCTGCAGCGCCTGCTGTTGAGAGTGTTGCAATACTTTTCGGGCAGACTTTAATGCGTTTGAACTGAAGTCCAGCTGAGCTTGCTCTGCCGGCTGCGGTCTAAAGTCATTTGCTCGCTCGGGGGCTGGTACGGCTGCATTTTTCGTTTCTTCAATGACTCTAGCAATAGGCTTAACGCTTTGATCCCGAGTTTTGGGGATCCTTTGCTCTTTCTGGTCCTGAACAGCCACTTGTTCAGTCTCTTGCTCTGACTCTTCGGCGGCCTGTTTTTGTTGCTCAGCTTTTTGAACCTCTATCGCTTCCTTGGGCTGGGTTATTGCTTCTTCCTCCAAGGCTTCCGGCACTGGCGTTAACTGTTTTGGGCTGGGCTGACTGAAATACAGATAGGATTGCAATGCCTTGGGTTTGGCAGGCTCAGTCACCACTCTTTGCCATTCGGCCTGCTGCCAAAACCAGGATAACCCCAGCAATAGTACTAAGTGCGCGGCTCCCGCTACAGTCCAACTGCTGAAGGCGTTGCCCTTTGCCTCACCATCCCCCTGCTCTGCTTTTTTAGCCATGCCAACTTGCGCCAGGCATTGGGGTTGAAACCCAAGCTGTTGACTAAAAGGCGATTGGGCAAAGAAAGGGGCTATCGAATGTGATTGAGAATGGCTTGGTTGGCAGGAACAGGGATTAATGATTTCATCCAGACCAAGCTCAAAGGCTACATCCCTACCCGGGATGCTGATGCTCAAGCTTGCCATTGCCGCCGAGCTTTCGTCTCGGCTGGCAATAAACTTTTCTGGAAGATAAGGCATAAGCCGCTGATTTATCCGTCGCTGAATGTAAACTCAGTGTTAGAGGAAAACCCTCGGCAAAAAGTTCATTCCCTTGTTTGAAAAGCAATTTACGCTACAAGCTCAAATCGACGGCTTCAAGCAAAACAAGTAAAACCCTTGTCGAATAAGACTGACGGAATTCTCTGAACAAAATAACCGTAAAAAGCGACTTGGAAGCCGGGCAACGAGTTGTTAAGGTGCCACATTAGACGTTTGCAAAAAATGCAGACGATACGGTTCAAGGAATAAATCCATCTCAGCGAACACTTGTACACTTTTATCTAGCCATGGCGCTACGGCGCTGTTAGACTCACTTTCAATGAGGTCGAACCAGAGAGTCAATCATGCCCAACAGCAAAGCCCCAGCAGCCGAAGCCCAGTTCAATGGCCAGTTTTCCGCTGGATACAGTCTGAATGAAGAGATAGCCAATGCCGTCAGCCATGGTTTGGGGGTGATTGCCGGCATTCTTGGGTTGGTGCTGATGTTGCTCAAGGGCTGGCATTCGCTGGATGCCATTCAGTTAACAGGTGTAACCATCTATGGAAGCAGTATTATCCTGCTGTTCCTCTGCTCGACCCTGTATCACAGCATTCCTCACCCTGTGTGGAAACGGCGCCTCAAGATGCTGGATCACTGCGCCATCTATCTGTTAATCGCCGGAACCTATACCCCGCTGATGTTAATTACTTTGGCCGATGCCCAGGAAGAATGGGTGCTGATAGCCATCTGGTCGTTGGCATTGGGGGGAATAGTGTTCAAGAGCTGCTTTATTCACAGATTCAAGGCGCTGAGCCTGGTGCTCTATCTGGCCATGGGCTGGCTCTGCGTCGCCGTATTGCCTGAGCTTATCGATAATCTGTCAACTGCCGGGTTCAACTTGCTGTTGGCCGGGGGGCTGAGCTACAGCTTGGGTGTGATCTTCTACGCTACCAAGGCGATCCCTTTCAATCATGCCATCTGGCATCTGTTTGTGTTGGGCGGCGCCGTTTGCCATTTCCTGTGTGTTTATCTGACGGTGATCTAACGCAGGCTGATAGACTTAACTCAGCGCCGCCGTAGAGAGACGGCTTCCAGCTTGCTGTTCCAACTCGAGTGCAGCTAGGCCGGAGCTCTTATCTCAGCCTGCCATTGATTAAACTCACTGAGTAACCGCCTGGCGGCGATACTATAGTCTCCCCCCAAGTCTTGCCAAACAGCCGCAATACATTCCAAGGTACATAACCCGCCCTGGCGCTGATTGCGCCGTAAGCGAAACGCCGAGTCCTGCTCTGCTTGCAGCTCGACTCTGGCAAGCGACTGCAGATAGGGGCTTTGGCGATACATCTTGCCGGCCTCCTGCCAGGTTGCATCGAGTATGACCAGCGAATTTAGCGGCTTCCCTAATTTCAGATCAGCTTTCTGAGCGGCTTCCTGAGTAGCGTCTTGAGGCAATGTTGCGCCCTGAGCCGGGCTTTGGTTTGGGCTTTCATTTGCAGCTTGAGTTCGCGAAGTACTTTCTTCGGTTTGCGGATAGAGTAAGGCTGTTCGCCCCAAAGACAAGTGCTCCATTAGCCAAGCATCCGGGGCTTTACGCGCCCACAATACCCGCTTACAGAGAGTCGGATAAGCATTAAGCGCCAGGGTGGCTGTATTACTGGCTCGATTCAGCTCTCTTTCATGGGTCAGCAGGATTATTTTCACAGGCAACAGCAGCTTAAAATGGGTTATCGGCTAATGGAAATCCCGCGAGTTTACCACCAGCGCGTGCATACTGCCCGAGATATCCTCCAGCCGACCGGCTAGCAGATGCAATACGCCGGACGAGAATTCCACGACCCCGCTCACCTTGAGGATCCTGGCGCTCAAATAAGCCTGTCGTTGGGCCCTAGCCGTATCACTCCATACCACCAGATTAACATTACCGGTTTCATCTTCGAGGGTGATGAAGGTAACACCACTGGCGGTGCCAGGCCTTTGCCTGCCGACCACCAGCCCGGCCACAGTCACATTCTGGCCATGACGGCACTGCCACAAAGAAGCGGCGCTGTGACACTTGCCGAGTAACCCCTGCTCTCTGAGCAATGCCAGAGGATGGCGCCCCAGAGTTAGTCCGGTACAGGCGTAGTCGGCCAGCAAGGCATCGACTTCAGTGACCTCAGGCAAGGCGGTTTCAGGGCGAAAATCGACCTCGTCCGGCTGCTCAAACAAAGGCAAACTCTGCTGACGAGCGGCCAACTGCCACCTGATCTGATGGCGATCGCCGCCCAGGGCAGCAAAGGCATTGGCGCTGGCCAGCGCTTCCTGCTCACGCCTTGGCAGTGCCAGAGCCGCCAACTGCGACAAGTGGGTAAAGCCCCCGTCCCGACCCGCTACTATCTTGGCGGCGCTGTGCTCGGATAATCCCTTGACCAACCTGAACCCGAGGCGCAGTGCCAAGGAGCCATCGGTTTGTCGCTCCAGTGTGCTGTGCCACTGACTGAGGTTGATGCAAACCGGCAACACCAGGCCGCCATGATGACGAAGATCCTGAATAAGTTGTGACGGGCTGTAAAAACCCATGGGTTGACTGTTGAGCAAGGCGCAACAAAACGCCACCGGGTAATAGTGTTTGAGAAAGGCCGAAACATAGGCCAGGAGCGCAAAGCTGGCCGAATGAGACTCGGGAAAACCATATTCGCCGAAGCCGCGGATCTGGCTGAATATCTGCCTGGCAAAGGTGTCACTGTAGCCTCGGGCCGTCATCCCCTGAAGCAGCTTGTGTTCAAATTGCTCCAGCTCGCCACTGCGTTTCCAGCTGGCCATGGCGCGGCGCAGCTGATCGGCTTCCCCGCCACTGAAACCGGCGGCGACCATGGCCAATTGGATCACCTGCTCCTGGAAAATGGGCACCCCCATAGTGCGTGACAACACGCCTTCCACCTCGGTCGAAGGAAAAGTGACCGGCTCGATTTTATCACGGCGGCGCAGAAAGGGATGCACCATGTCTCCTTGAATTGGACCCGGGCGCACTATGGCTATCTGTATTACCAGATCGTAATAACAGGCGGGTTTAAGCCTGGGCAGCATGCTGGTCTGGGCTCGCGACTCCACCTGAAACACCCCCATACTGTCGCCCTGCTGCAACATACGATAGACGGCCTGATCTTCCCAGCGAATATCCGACATGGCAAAGGGACGAATGTGACGGGAGATCAACCCGAAACATTTGCGGATCGCGGTCAGCATTCCCAACGCCAATACATCGACCTTCAACAGCCCCAGACTCTCGAGATCATCCTTGTCCCATTGGATCACAGTGCGCTTGGCCATGGCGGCATTCTCTACCGGCACCAGCTCGGCCAATGGCCCGGCCGAAATCACAAAGCCGCCGACATGTTGCGACAAGTGCCTTGGAAAACCCATCAGGGTCTCCACCAGCGGCAACAACCACTGCCCCAAACCTTGTTGTGGCAACAGCTTGCCTTGTTGCAACTGCTGCTGCCAAGGCACTTGCGGATCGCGGCGATCGACAGCGCCTATCAGCTCATCCAGCCGTTGCTCGCTGAGCCCCAGAGCCTTACCAACATCTTTCATGGCACTCTTGAAACGATAAGTGATCACACTGGCGGCCAGGGCTGCACGCTCGCGGCCATATTTTTGGTAAATATACTGGATCACCTCTTCGCGGCGTTCATGTTCAAAATCGACATCGATATCCGGCGGCTCATGGCGCTCCTTGGAAATAAAACGCTCAAACAGCATGTTGACCTTGGTAGGATCCACCTCGGTGATCCCGAGGCAATAACAGACCACAGAGTTGGCGGCCGAGCCACGTCCCTGATGCAGTATCCCTTGCCTGGTGGCAAAACAGACCAGATCATAGATGGTCAGGAAAAAGTATTCGTAATTGAGCTCGGCAATCAGCTTGAGCTCGCGCCGATACTGAGTCTGCACTTCAGGTGCTATCGCCTCGCCAAAACGCCTGCGGGCGCCCTTTTCCACCTCCTGCGCCAGATATTCACTGGCGCTTAGGCCGCTTGGCACCAACTCGGCCGGGTACTCATACTTGAGTTCATCCAAGTTGAAATGGCACCGGGACGCCAGCTCACAACTCCTTGCCAACCAGGCTTGAGGGTGACGCCGGGCCATAGCGGTTATCGGCTTAAGCGCCATTTCGGCATTGCCCGATAACAGCTCACCGGCCATGGGCACGGCGCGGCCATGGCGGATACAGCTGAGCACATCGTGCAGCCTTTGTCGCTCGGCAAGATGCATCTGCACATTACCGGCGGCGACACAGGGAAGGGAAAAACGATTCGACAGCGCCTCACAGGCCTCGAGATACCAAGCCTCTCCGGGTTGCAATTGCCGCTCCATCAAGAGATAAAGCGGCAGTGAAAACACGGCTTTGACCCGTGTCGCCAGGGCATTCAATTGTGCCAGACTGCGCTGCTGCAGCTGCGTCAACCAAGGAGTTTGCTGACTTAGGCTTTGGTTGCTTAATCCCTTGTTTGTAGAGTTCTGATTATCGACATTCTGCTGACCAAGGCTTTGGTGCTCAGTGCTTTGCAAGTCGGCTTGCGCCAGCAACTCGCTCACTGATGGCGGCCGCCACAGGCAAAAGCAGCCGCGGTCAATGGTCGCAAAATCATCCAGGGTTAACCGATACTTGCCCTTATCGGCCCGGCGCCGCCCCCGGGTTATCAGAGTGCTGATAAGACCATAGCCCCGGCGATTTTTTGCCAGCAGTACCAGGCAACCTTCCGGCAGGTGGAATTCGGCGCCGACAATCAGCTTGATACCGCTTTGTTTGGCGGCCTCATGCGCCTTGACCACACCCGCCAGAGAGCATTCGTCGGTAATGGCGATGGCCTCATAGCCCAGTTTGGCGGCCTGCTGCACCAACTCATCCGGGTGGGAAGCCCCGCGCAAAAAGCTGTAATTGGAAATAGCATGCAATTCGGCGTACATCAGCTGAACCAAGCATGAAGAAAGAGCCCATTAGCGGTGCGAAACAGCCAACACAGACCGCCGTTCTCCTTATGATGGGCAAGAAAATAATCCCGGCAGGGGAAAGGCCCCGAATGCCAGGGGCTCTGTAACCTTTCCGGCCCCCTAAGCAGCTCTACGGCTTCAGGAGCAATGGCTTGCGGCTCTTGCAGCAGCCAAAGAGGCCGCAGCGCCAGCGACGGCTGAACGGGCGGCCTTGCCGGTGGCGGCCAACGAGTCAGTGGAGCCGCAGTACTGGCCAGTTCTGGCATGGGATCGGCCGCCAACACCAAAGAGCGCACCTTATGGCTACCTAACCTGGCCTGTAATCTGGCGAGTAATTGATTGGCATCCTGCTGCAGCCCTTCTCTGGACTCGGTCAACTCTCGACTACCCAGCTGCTGCGACACAAACTGCCTGGCTCGCAGCTCAATATCGACGACCGGGCTCGGCAGTTGCAATCCTTCCAGCTGTAAGCGGCAGAGCTGAGATAGTCCCTGCAGTTGATATTCCCCGAAGGGATAGTTGAGTGTCAGTTGCAGCGCCGGCGTCTCTGGCTCGCGAAACTTCAGCCACAGCTCCAACTGTTGCACAGCCAACTGCCTGATCCGCAAATAGGTTGCCAATTCCCCCAGCAGCTTTTGCAATGGAAACAGCAATCCCTGAACCCACTCAACATCATGCAGCAAGGTCAACCTGGCCTGAAACTGTTCGGGTAACTCATATCCCTTGCGGCAACAGGGCAAACGCCCCTGGATTTGTGCCAGCAGCTGCAGCAAACCTTGACCAAAGCGCCGCCCCAACTCGGCAAGGGGTAAGGCATCAAGCATGGCTAGAGTTGTCAGCCCAAGCGCGCCGAGCCGTTGCCGTTCCTCTTGGGTTAATGGCAGCAAATCCAGTGGTAAATCTGGCGGTAAGCCGTGATGCACCTTGAGGCGCCCGGCTTTTTCAGCTGTGGGCGTGCTCATGAAGGCTGCTGATACCGCGCTGATGCTGGCGTGAGTATGCCGCGCCAATATCGCCGCATCCAGCGGTCTGTGTGCCAGCACCAATGAGCATTCCAGACCATAGGCGGCGACTTTGTTGAGATAAGCCTCAACAATGGCGCTCAAACTGCCAAACAGTTTGACCATGGACCCCACTTCCAGCAGCAGGGTATCTGTAGGCCAGCGCGCATCGGCCGCATTTTGGGCAGCTTGTTCAGTAAGCCCGGATAACAACGGCGGCCAGATTCTGGCGCTGAAATCATAGCTCCACTGACATAACCAATCCCGCAACGCTTCGCTGTCCACCTCCTGCAGCGGCCAGAGTTGCAACTCCCCCAACAGCGACTGGGCGCTGCCGACACTCATCCCCGCTGTAACGCCTTTTGCTTGAGCGTCGGAACAGGCCGAATGTATGACCAGCTTCCGGCTGTCATACAAGGCCATGGGGACTTGGGGATCAAAAGGCTCTGACGCCGCAGCGGTTGGCACTGCTTTTGGTTGATTTTGGGTTTGGGGCTGAGTTTGAGCGCGTGTTTGAACCTGAGCTGTACCACTACATGTCATACTTCCAGTCATAGTGTCGCTCATAGTGTCGCTCATAGTGTCGCTCATAGTGCCCGTCATATTGCCCAGCATAGCCAGACGATAACGCTGATATTGCAGCAATAGCTGCGGAAACCAGACTCCCATCCATACCTGGGTCATCTCAGATAGCCTCTTGACTATGAGCTGTATGGCTTTGAGTGGTTTGAGGATTGACCGTTTGCGGATTAGCGCTGTGAAAAAGCCCCGCGGGCTTGTTTGACTCTTGCCGTGCCGTCCAGGGATTAGGCGCGCATTCATTGGATGCAACCGTCGTTGACTGCGCCATCCCCCAAGGACCATGAAGCACGTTACCATAAAACACAGTGCTATGAAGACCAGTGCCATGTAAACCAGAGTCGTGAAGAACAGGGCCATTGGCCTTGCGGCCGGAATGATTTGGCTCAATTGAGTCTATTGAGTTACTTAAACTATGATTGGGAGCCGCCTTGCCGCTTCTCAGGGTTACCACGCCCGGCTCGACATGGGGCAGTTCAAGCGCCAGTGCCGGCAAGCCACGCAGATGCAATTCAGGGACGGGCCAACCACCGCGACGCTTCAAAATTTGCAACTTGGCGGTATTAACGCCAGCCGCGCTGATAGCCAGCTTTAGGGTGACAGGATGATTGCTGTCGGCCTGAGCCATAGGCAACTGGCAAATTCCCAGCGCCTTGCCCTGCTCTGCGGCAAGTTGCAACCTTCTGGCCTCAGTCAGTGTTAGCTTGTCCAGCCAAGCCAGCACCAGGGGACAGGCGCCACTGCTCAGCCCTTGCTCCATGGCCCAGAGCACCTCTTTACGCTGGGTTAACTCCAGCCACAAAATACGCTCGGCGGCAATACCGTGCTGGGCAAAGCTCTGTGCCAGCGGCTGCAATGGCGGCGCTATCAGCATTATCATGGCATCTCTGGACTCATCCCCTCTAAATTGATTTCTTTTGGACTGATTTTTTTCGGAATGATTTCTTTCTGAATGTGAGCCACACTGAGCCGGCAGTAAATAACGCATCAAAGGCAGCAACAAGCTGAGTTCCCCGTGCCCAAGAGACTGACTGAAAAGCTCACAAATGCCTTGCCTTGGCCACCCTGCATCACTGAGCTGCGCATCCAATGCTTCAAAACCACTTGGATACCCCAATATTTTGCCCTGACTGCCCGGCCCCAACCAGAGATCCCGGCGCTCCAGCAGGCCGTTCAAGGCCTGAGATTTTGCTGGATCAGATTTTACAGAGTGAGTTTTGGCTGAAAGAGACATGAAAAACACCGATACTGTATTTTTATACAGTATAGCGGGTTTTAGCCAACTGACAAGTCGTGCTGGCGCCAAAGCCTTAACCCGAGATAGAATAAATGAGAATGATTATCGAAACATATTCTCGACTTCAGTGAATAATTCAGGAGCTTGCCTTGCTGCCCTTTTCCGGCCTGTTTTCCCAACTCCAATGGCGACTGTTTGGCTATTTTGGTGTGTCATTACTGCTTATCCTGCTGCTCGCCAGTGGTATTGAAGCCATGTTGCTAAACCGCTTGTTACTGCTGCCCCAGCAGACCCAAAGCCAGTTACAGCAACTGGCCGATGAGGCCAACGACTATATCGTCAGGGGCGATATAGCCGGACTGGCGGATTGGGAGGGGCGTCAGGCATTTGTACTCTATGTGCTGGATAGCAAGCAGCAGGCGGTGAGTCAGCGGGAAATGCACCCGCACTTTGTTTACAAACTCAATTTCCTCAAGCAGTTGCAGCAGCCTATGGGGGACAGGGTGCAAAAACCTTTGATAGGTCTGCCATTACGCAATAGCCTGGAGCCGGATAATCCCCTGCTCTTGGTGGTGCAGCTCAACGCCTCTTTACACCCGGCGCAGCAACTGGATAAAAGCCTCTGGCTTATCCGTATCCTGGTAGGGCTACTGGTGCTCTTGTTGTTCAGTCGTCTGCTGAGCCGCTATCTGATCCAGCCGCTGAGTTTACTGCGCAGTGCCACCCGTCAGCTGGCACAGGGCCAACTCGATACCCGGATTGCCAGCCATTTTTCGATAAAGCAGCCGGAGTTTTTCCAGTTGGCGACCGACTTTGACCATATGGCCGAGCAGCTGCAAAAGAGCATTCAAACCCAGCAACGGTTACTGAGGGATGTCTCCCACGAACTGCGCACTCCCCTTGCCCGGCAGGAGCTGGCCTTACACCTGTTGGAAAATCGCTTGGGGGAGGAACATCAACAACCGCTTGCCAGGCTAAGACGCCAGGGCGAAGAGATGGCGCAATTGATCAACACTATTTTAGACTTCAGCCGCCTGAGCAACGGCTTCATCAAGCTGACGGCAGCGCCTTTTACTCTGACTGAATTACGCCGCTCACTGCTGCAGGATCTGGAGTTTGAGTCTGGCCCCAAGCAAAGCATAGTCTGGGCACAGGCCCCCATTGATGAGCAAACTTTGCATACCGATATGGCCTACTTGAAGCGGGCGCTGGAAAATGTCTGTCGCAATGCCCTCAAATATGCCGGTGAAACCTGCCGGGTGGAAATCCAGGTATCTCAGTTGGGTGACGACAAATTGGGTGATAGCAGACTGCAGCTGAGTGTCAGCGATGATGGACCCGGGATCCCCAAAGAGCAACTGGAAGCCTTGTTCAACCCTTTCACCCGTTTGGATGAAGCGCGTCACAGCTCTCAGGGAGGTTATGGGCTGGGATTGGCGATTGTGCGCCAGTGTATGCAGCTCCTGTGCGGCTCGGCCCAAGCGGTTAACCGGCCTCAGGGCGGTTTGAGCATATTGCTTGAGCTGCCGCTGCAACTGCCAAGCTGCAGCGAAGCCCAACTTAAGTCTATTGCTTAGGCGGTAAACTTACGCACCTTCTTCAGTGCCATCTCCTGTTTAAGGCGGGAGAGATGCTCGATAAATACCTTGCCGTGCAGATGATCGATTTCATGTTGCAGCACTATGGCCAGGAAATCATCACTGTGGATCGTCTGGGCTTGGCCCTGGCGATCCAGATAGCTGACAGTGACCGACTCGAAGCGTTTTACCTTGGAGCGATAACCGGGAATGGACAAACAGCCCTCTTCACCGATAAATTCGCCGCTGGACTCAGTGATCTGCGGATTGATCAGCACCAGAGGTTGATTGCGCTCTTCTGAGATATCAATGACGACTATCGCGTGTTCACTGCCCACCTGGGTCGCGGCCAAGCCGATACCATCGTCTGTGTGATACATGGTTTGCAACAGATCATCGATGAAAGACTGCACGGCTTCTATTTCGGTAACAGGCTTGGCTTTACGCTTGAGCCTGGGATCGGGAACCGTCAAAATATCCATAATTGCCATAGGGTTATATTCTCAATTTACTCGACTTGGCGTTCAATGGGCGCCATTATGGCGAAAAAGCATCAAAAGGCAAACCTTGCGTGTGCAGCGCAGAGCCGCCGAGGCACTTTTGCCAAGTGAGTAACCTCCGCTATGGAATGGTATTATAATTTGCGCCAATAGCATCAGGAGCCAAGATGCCCCCGGAAACGAGCGCCCCGCCACTGAGTCCAATGCAGAAGATTTGGCACATAGTTGCACTGATCCCCGAAGGTCGGGTGGCAAGCTATGGCAAAATTGCCGACTATGCCGGCTTGCCAGGACGGGCCCGCTATGTTTCCCGGGCACTGAAACAGGCGCCGGACAGCCTGGCACTGCCCTGGCACAGGGTTATCAACAGTCAGGGGAAAATCTCCTTTGCCAAGGATACCCATCCGTTTCAGCTACAGATGAGCCTGCTGCGCAGCGAAGGCGTACAAGTGAACCAAGGCAGAATTGCCCTGTCTGAATATGAGTGGCGGCCGGACATGGCCACTCTGGTCTTGTCCATGCCGTTTTAACCACAGGAGACTGCCTTTGATCCGTTCGCTTCTACTTTTGATGCTGTTACTGCCCTTGCCGTTATGGGCGCAGACCAGCCCCCTGGCACCCCACACCGCCGAATATCAGGTCAATTATGGCGAAATCAATCTCGGTGGCGCCCGTTTTATGCTGTTGCCGCCAGAGGGCGACTTCTATCAATACAAATTGGACAGTGATCTCAGCCTCTTGGTGCTGAGCGATAAACGCCATATCCGCAGTGAATTTACCTATCAGGATGGTCAGTTGACGCCGCTGCGCTTCAGCCATCAGCGAACCGGCACAGGCCCCAACTTCAATGAGCAGATAGCCTTTGCCAAGGAACAGGGCAAAATTTTCAGTCGCTACAAGGATGAAAAGAGCAAATTGGACTATTCAGGCACTCTCTACGATGCCCTGATGGTGCAGCTGCAGTTTCGGCTGGATCTCGCCGCCGGCAAGGAGTCACTGGCCTATGAGCTGGTCAAGGACAACGAGATAGATGACTATCGTTTCAAGATAGTCGGCAAGGAGCGGATGACACTGGACAGTGGCGTCTATAACACGGTGAAACTGGAAGTGGTTCGCGACAGCACCAAGCGGCAGACCTTTGTTTGGATGGCGCCGGATCTCGGCTGGCTGCCGGTGCGCCTGACCCACTTTGAGTCAGGCAGCAAGCAGCTCGATATCAAGTTAGCCAAGCTGAGCCTGGGCTCGGAAGTCAATAACCAGCTCGCCAAGACGGAATAATTTCCAATCTCCCGGCGCCAACAGCTGCCAGTTTTCATTGCCGGTCAGCGGCCGGGTGGCTATGACAGTGACCACATCCTTGGGGGTGGTCTGGGTGTCGAAATCAATCACCACATCCGTGTCTATCAGCTGCGCACGGCCAAAGGGCGCCCGGCGGGTGATATAGCAGAGGTTATTGCTGCAATAACTCATCAGATAACGGCCATCGCTGAGGATCATATTAAACACCCCAAGAGTGCGGATCTCCTCGGCAAGCTGAGCCACATACTCAAACACGGGCAAAATATCGTCCGGCTCGGATTCGCCGAAACGCTCGACCAGGCGGCTCATTATCCAGCAAAAGGCCTGTTCACTGTCTGTGTCACCCACGGCCTGAAAGCGACCGCTTTGAAACTTCTGTTCATAGTCAGACAACTGGCCGTTGTGGGCATAGGTCCAGTAGCGGCCCCAAAGCTCGCGGGTAAAGGGGTGGGTATTTTCCAGCGAGACTTCACCGCGGTTGGCCTGCCGAATATGGCTGACCACCACTTCACTCTTGATCGGGTATGACTTGATAAGGCTTGCCACATGGGACTGGCTGCTGGGGCTGGCATCTTTGAAGGTGCGGCTGCCCTTGCCTTCATAAAAGGTGATCCCCCAACCATCCACATGGGGCCCGGTCACCCCGCCTCGCTCCGCCAGCCCGGTAAAGCTGAAGACAATATCCGTTGGCACATTGGCACTCATCGCCAGCAGCTCACACATCTTGTTTTTCCTGTCACTGAATCTGTTATTTCATTATCTGCGGCATTGTAGCCAAGCCGTGTCGGCAGGGGAATTATTGCTTGCAATAAAAAATTTAAACAATTGTTTGAAAAATGCTTGTATTCGATTTCGCTTAGGTTTAATTTTATTGCGACACAGGTCTGACCACATACTATAATTGTGATCTTGATCGCTCTCAAGCGAGGCGTTCTACACTGAATAAAGTGGTCGTTTTATTAAGGAGAACAAACAGTGACTACCCTACTATGGATCCTGGCATTGCTCTTGGTTTTAGGAGCAGCAGCGTACCTCAGAGTATCCCTGCTGACCGCAACCATAGCCGCCGCAGTGGTCATGGCAGCAGGCAGCCTGCTGGATGTAACTGGACTGATTAGCTGGATAATTTTCTTGGTTATTGCCCTGCCGCTGAACCTGAGTGCCTTCAGGCAGAGTGTGATAACCCGGCCATTACTTAAACTCTATCGCGGCATCATGCCGGAGATGTCTTCCACCGAAAAAGAGGCGATTGAAGCCGGTACTACCTGGTGGGAAGCCGATCTCTTCGCCGGTAATCCCAACTGGAAGAAGCTGCACAACTATCCGGTTGCCCGTCTGAGCGCCGAAGAACATGCCTTCCTGGAAGGACCTGTGGAGGAAGTCTGCCGCATGGTTAACCAGCATATGGTTTCCCATCAATTGGCGGACTTGCCTGCCGAAGTATGGCAGTTCCTCAAAGACAAAGGCTTCTTTGCGATGATCATCAAGAAGAAGTACGGTGGTCTGGAATTCTCTGCCTACGCCCAATCCCGGGTACTGCAAAAGCTGGCCGGTGTCAGCAGTGAACTGGCCTCGACCGTAGGTGTGCCCAACTCACTTGGCCCAGGCGAGCTGCTGCAGCACTATGGTACCCCGGAGCAGCAGGATCACTACCTGCCACGCCTGGCCAAAGGTTTGGAAGTTCCCTGCTTTGCCCTGACCAGCCCTGAGGCCGGTTCAGATGCCGGCGCCATTCCGGATTTCGGTGTAGTCTGCAAAGGCCAATGGCAAGGTGAAGAAGTACTGGGGATGAAACTGACCTGGAACAAGCGTTATATCACCCTGGCACCTGTTGCCACAGTTTTGGGGTTGGCATTCAAGCTTAAAGATCCCCAGCATCTGCTTGGCGATAAGGAAGAGCTGGGCATTACCTGCGCCTTGATCCCGACCGATGTTGAAGGTGTGGAAACCGGCCGTCGCCACTTCCCGCTCAACTGTATGTTCCAAAATGGTCCTACCCGAGGCAAAGAGGTGTTTGTTCCTCTGAGCTTTATCATAGGTGGCCCGAAAATGGCGGGACAAGGCTGGCGCATGCTGGTGGAATGCCTGTCGGTTGGCCGCGGCATCACCCTGCCCTCCAACTCAGCCGGTGGCGTTAAAACCGCGGCTTTGGCAACCGGTGCCTATGCCCGCATTCGCCGTCAGTTCAAGCTGCCTATTGGTAAGCTGGAAGGCATTGAAGAGCCAATGGCGCGCATCGGTGGTAACGCCTATCTGATGGATGCTGTAACCTCCTTGACCACCACAGGTATTGATCTGGGCGAAAAGCCTTCCGTCATCTCGGCGATAGTCAAATATCACCTGACCGACAGAATGCAGAAATGCGTTATCGACGCCATGGATATTCACGGTGGTAAAGGGGTATGTCTTGGCCCCAACAACTATCTGGGACGCGGATATCAAGCGGCACCTATCGCCATCACGGTTGAAGGGGCCAACATTCTGACCCGCTCAATGATCATCTATGGTCAAGGCGCCATTCGCTGCCATCCATATGTGCTGGCAGAGATGGAGTCGGCCTTTGATAGCGACGTAAACCGTGGCCTGAATAACTTTGATGCGGCGCTGTTTGGCCATATCGGCTTTACCACAAGTAATTTTATCCGCAGTCTGTGGATGGGCCTCACCGGCAGTCGCTTCTCCAATGCGCCTTTTGCCGACAAGACCAAGCGTTACTATCAGCATATGAACCGCTTCAGTGCCAACCTGGCCTTGCTGTCGGATCTGGCGATGGCGACCTTAGGGGGTAACCTCAAACGTAAAGAGCGGATCTCTGCCCGTCTGGGTGACTTGCTCAGCCAGTTGTATCTGGCATCGGCAACCCTCAAGCGTTATCAGGATGAAGGCCGTCAGAGTGAAGATCTGCCACTGGTACAGTGGGCGGTTGAAGACGCGCTCTACAAGCTGCAGTCTTCTCTGGATGATCTGCTGGATAACTTCCCTGCTGGCCTCGGCGGCGTGCTGCGCCTGGTGTTGTTCCCCTTCGGTCGACCACTGAAGCGCCCAAGTGATGTGTTGGACCACAAGGTAGCCAAGATAATGCAGACCCCTTGTGCCAGCCGTGACCGTCTGGGTAAGGGACAATTCTGGGAAGCTTGCGACAACAATGCCGTAGGTATTCAGGAGCAGACCTTCAAAGACATACTGGCGGCAGAGCCCTTGTATGACAAAGTCTGTAAGGCTGCCGGCAAACGTCTACCCTTTATGTGGCTGGATAAAGTGGCCGCAGAAGGCAAGGCGCTGGGGGTTCTGAGCGATGATGAAGTGGCCCTGCTGGAGCGCGCTGAAATCGGCCGAATGAAATCCATCAACGTGGATGACTTTGACCCCGCCGAACTCAAGGCCCAGAGCCTGGAGCAGGACAGCCGCGAAGAACAAGCTGCTTAAACCTGCCGAGTAACAAGCATGAAAAAGGAGACTCTGAGTCTCCTTTTCTTTTATGGCGAGGCAGACTTGATCACTTTTATGTGTCTATCTTTTATGTCTCTATCTTCTCTGTGCTTATCTTCTTGTAGCTATATCCACCTATTTTTCACCGACCTTACCGCTCTGCCATTTCATCCTTGCCTTGAGCTCATATCTGCGCTTAGCTCAACTGTTTCTATAGAATGAGATGTCATTTTCCGCTTTGGCGCTCTCTTTGGCGCAAGAATTCGGCCAGCAGTTCATCGGTTTGTTGCTGCTGCGCAGCCTGCCAGCCATCTTCATGGACCGCCAACTCAAGTGGTCGCCGGGGCAACCAGCCTTTGCGCTCAAGCTCAGGGGTATCGTTGAAAGCGCTCACCCGCCCCAGACACAAATAAGCGATAATTCTTATCTCCTCAGGTATCCCCAAGGTCTCACGCAGCACTTCATCATCAAGAATACTGACCCAGCCCACACCCAGGCCTTCGGCTCTGGCGGCGAGCCACAGATTTTGCACCGCGCAAACTGCACTGTAGTTGTCCATTTCCGGCTTGATGGTGCGGCCAAGTACCACAGGCCCGGTGCGGCTGGGATCGCAGGTCACACAGATCCCCAAAGGCGCCTCAAGAATACCTTCAAGCTTTAACCGCTGATAATGAAGCAGTCTTTCGCCACTGAACTGTTCCGTCGAACGGGCATTGGCGGCATCAAACCCCTGTTTAATGGCGCGGCGCTTGGCTTCACTGCGCACCAGAATAAAGTCCCAAGGCTGCATAAAGCCAACGCTGGGCGCATGGTGCGCCGCATCCAGGATCCTCTGTAAGCTCTCTTCAGGAACCGGCTTTGACAAAAATTGACTGCGTACATCGCGGCGGGCAAATATCGCCTTGTACAAGGCTTCTCTCTCCTGCAAAGAAAACGCTTCTGCTTCGGAGGAAACGGCAAAATCGGACATGGTTCACCTCTTTGATGGCTGATCTTTAACGCCTGCGGTGCCCGGACTATAGCAGGCATGTTACAGGAAGCGCCAATCCGGCATCTCAAGATTTGATGCTGCATTAATCTTCTATAGCCAAACCTTGTGATATAAAAATACCGGGCCGTTTTAATGACCCGGTATTTCCCGTTTGCTTTCGGCGCTGTGGCTCAAATTTGATCAGGCGGTAACTTTCCCCTTGTCTTCCCCATTACCTTTCCCGCTCTCTTTTCCACCGGCTTCGCCCTCTTTATCACAGCTCACTTTGTCTTGAACATCAGCCTCAGTTAGCGCGGTTTGCTGCTCTTTCGCTTCCTGCTCCTTGGCCTTTTGCTCGGCTTCAGCCCTTGCCTGCTTGAGGGTTTCCTCCGCTTCCTTGAGCGCCGATGCCTCCGCCAGCGCCTCTTTGGGGATCAGGCTGATAAGCTCGATTCCGCTTGGCAAATCTGTAGTGTTGCCGGTCAACATAGTGACCTTACCATTTTTCAGGTACATCAGCGGCACCACAGTTTCACCATAGCGGCGGCAAAAGTCTTTGTAGCCAAAGCTTTCTGTCAGGTTAGTGCTCTTCAGCACCCCGCCCTTGGACATCAAACTGGCCAGCTTGGCGTAGGAGACTGTTTCACCGAATAGGCACATACGCTTCAAATAGGACTCAGACAATTGATGGCGGGCACTGGTACCATTGCTTTCCGTGTTACTGAGACCATAAACCTTCTTCTGTCCGAGAATATCCTGGAAATGGAAATAGACCACAGGGTTGAGCTGACGATAGGGAGACAGGATTAACACCTTGCCGATGCCGGTCAAATCCAGATAGGTGTCGGCATGCTCCGAGGCCGGGTTGCCAAAGTAAACCGGAATATTATCCATCCGCGCCAAACGAATGTTATCCCAGTTACTATCGGCAAGGATCACCTTGATATCCTTGCTCTTGAGCACCTTGGCCAGCTCCCGGGAAAACTTGGAAGCGCCAAAGATCAGCAGGCCGCGGGCAGAGCCTGCCTGCACCCCAAGAATACTGGCCCAGCGTCTGGCGGTGAGCGACTGGATCACAACTGTGCCTATGATGATTAAAAACACCAGTGGCACTATGGTCTCGGCGCCGGGCACTTCCATCTTTTCCAGCTTGATGGCAAACAGTGATGACACGGCCGCCGCCACTATCCCCCGCGGCGCCACCCAGCTCAAAAACCACTTTTCAGCGCTGCTGAGCGAAGTGCCTATACCCGAGAGCCAAATGCTCAGCGGCCTGGCCACCAAAAGCACCACTGCCAGTACCCCAAGGCCGCCCAGACCAAGGTCCAGCATGGCCGACGAATCCAACCTGGCCGCCAGCAAAATAAACAGCGCCGAGATAAGCAGCACCGTGAGTGTCTCTTTGAACTCGAGGATATCGGCAATATCCACGCCGCGCATATTGGCGAGCCAAATCCCCATTACTGTCACGGTCAACAGGCCGGACTCTTCCTGCAATAGGTTTGAACCGACAAAGACCCCGAGCATTATGGTCAGTACAGCCGTGTTGGTTAGATAGTGGGGCAAAAGATTGCTTCTCAGCACCCGCCCGACAAGATAACCGGCCAAGGCACCAAGCCCAAGGCCAATACCCAGCATAGAGCCGAGTGCCAGCAGTACATGCGCTGTCTGCCCGGCGCTGACAGTAATGTACTCAAACACCAACACCGCCAGCATGGCGCCTATGGGATCTATCACTATCCCCTCCCAGCGCAGAATGCTCGCCAACTGAGACTTGGGCTTAACGGTTCTGAGCATGGGCACTATCACAGTCGGCCCGGTAACCACTACCAAAGCACCAAACAACAGTGCCAGCGGCCAATCAAAACTCAGCAGGAAATGCGCCGCCGAGGCGATGCAACCCCAGGTGATCAGCGCGCCCACAGACACCAAATGCGTCACCATCCGGCCGTGATCCTTGATCTCCTTGAAGTTGAGCGTCAACGCCCCTTCAAACAGAATGACAGCAACCCCGAGGGAGATGATGGGAAACAGCAAGTCGCCGAAAATCGCATCGGGATCCAGTAAACCCAGCCCGGGACCCAGCAACAAACCACAAAGCAGCAGCGGTAATATCGCCGGCAGACGCATCCGCCAGCCAATCCACTGACACGCCAGAGATAAGACTCCTATCAACGCCAGCATGGCGGTGATTTTTTCAACCATAAGTAGAATCCTTTTTTGTTTCTTTCGGGCGACCCGAAACAGCTTTACAGCATGAGCAACGCCAGAGTCAATCGCTGTTTCTGTATGAGCATATATGAGTTAAAGAGGATGGGATCAGAAATTTTTGTGGCAATGTGCCAGATTCGGCTTGAAACCAGATAAAACAAAAAGCCCGGTCATTGCTGACTGGGCTTTCTGCTTGTTTGGCGGAGCGGACGGGACTCGAACCCGCGACCCCCGGCGTGACAGGCCGGTATTCTAACCAACTGAACTACCGCTCCAAACTCTTGCTTATCACCTGGGCAATAAGGCTTGAATTCGTTAACTTGACTGGCGGAGCGGACGGGACTCGAACCCGCGACCCCCGGCGTGACAGGCCGGTATTCTAACCAACTGAACTACCGCTCCACTCAAGTTGCCGGGAATAATACGTAGGCCCCTTGTCAGCGTCAACAACTTTTTTACCCCGAGGATCCCGATTAGCTAAAAAATCAGCAAAGCATGGATAATCAAGATGTTCAGTTGGATTTGCGCTCATCCTCATCGGGTAGGGTCAGGTCAATCTCCTGCACATCATCTTCCTTGGGCGCCGCCTGCTGTTTTGCCAGCAACTGCTCTTCAGCCGCAGCCAAGGCCTGCTTCAGACTTTGACGCTTGCGCCAAAACAGAATCGCACCGACCCCAAACAGTAACAGCAAGACGTTACCCCCTATGATCAGGTAAAGGGCATTTTGTTTGGCCGCCGCTTCTTCTTTGGCTGCTATTGCTGCAGCCCTGGCGGCCATCTCTTCGGCGCTCGGTGGCGGCTTGGGTGGCTCGACAAAATTGAAAAAGCGCTCCGGCAGGGTCAACACCAGCTCCCTTCCCTGCTTGTCTGTGCTGAAGACAGTGCCCTTGATACGGTAACTGCCAAAGTCACTCACCTGGGGCAGCACGAGTTGCGTGGTGCCTTCTGTGGGCTGACGCACGGTAACCGGCAGTTGCAATCCGGCCGGCCCCAAAAGCTCAATATCGAAATAGGTTTCCTCAAGGCGCAGAATGTCTGGATTGGCACTCAGCATCAGGCCCCATGGCTGAGTCAGGGGATCGTCCGGCTCAACCACCTTAATATCCACAGGCGAAGGTTCGAGGCGAAATGCCTGTTTGAACTCACGTTCAAACACATCGTTTTGCACACTGACCTGCAGGGTGTAATCTCCCCAGGGCTGGTTGAGGTTAATATTGGAAGTAAAGGTGCCGTCATCTGGCCGTTCATCCAGCGCCTCTCCGTTGTCCTGATAACTGCCGACAATAAGGGTACCGGCGGCAAAGTTTTCATCGCCCGGTTTGTGGGAGGAAACAAAACGCGCCGTCCATTGCAACAGGTATTCAAGCCCGGGAAGTCGCATTCTCAGCGAATCACCGGTGAGATGGGCGGTCAGCTTAAGGCGCTCGCCCTGATACAGTGGCTGAGGCAGTTCATCCACCTCAATCCCCAGCTCGGATACCCGGGTGATTTGCGAGCCGGGCACCACTTTACCAATGAGCTGCCAAGGGCCTGGCACAGGGTTTTCCACCGCAATCATGTCGCCTGTGACGCCATCGGTCCATTTGACATTCTCCGGGTGGCGCGAGGCATACCATTTACTGCCATCAGGCAAAACCACCACCACAGGGGCGGAGCCGTATTCCCGCTGCACCAGAAGCACGATTCTGTCGACCATATGGTCAACCCGAAAACGATTCTTAAGCTCAGAGGCCTGTTCCTTGGGTACTATCTCGGCCACAGCCGGGGCCCCAAGGCCAAGCAGCAGACACACCATGAGGCCCAGCGCTGGTCTCAATCCCATTATTTGCTTCAATCCATAGGTTGTGGCTCGTCGCGCCAGAGGCACTTGCCTGATTTTGCAATTAAATCGAGCCTTTGCTCATGCATATTCAGTTCATCGGCCGATGCGGCGATCACTTTAAGTTTTGCGCGATTGGCATCGAGACGCATGATGCCGCCGGCTTCCTGACCTGCTTGTTCACTGGAGAGGTTGAACTTGGTCTGGCCGCCTGTCATCGCCAGATAAACATCGGCGAGGATCTCGGCATCGAGCAAAGCGCCGTGATACTCGCGGCGGGAGTTGTCTATGTGATAACGCTTACACAGGGCATCCAGATTGTTCTTTTGCCCTGGGTGCAAAAACTTGGCGATGGCCAGGGAGTCGAGGATCTGACAAATATCCGCCGTCACCGGCCCCCTGGGATGGGTCATGGAAAACTCATGATCCATAAAGCTCACGTCAAACGAGGCGTTGTGAGCCACAATCTCCGCCCCTTGAATAAAGGCGATAAAGTCGGAGGCTATTTCATGAAACCTGGGCTCGTTGGCCACTCTCTCATCTGTGATACCGTGAACCGCAATCGCTTCTTCATCAATGGGTTGGCCCGGATTGATATACTGGTGGAAAGTGCGGCCGGTCAAGCGGCGGTTAATGACTTCCACACAGCCGATTTCAATGATTCTGTGGCCTAGATAGACGGGGCCTGCGCCCTGGTTCATACCTGTGGTTTCGGTATCCAGAATGATCTGCCGACTGGCATTCGATATGATATTCATCTATTTTTTGCAGCTTCCTGAGTGAATTTACGGGTATACTCGCCCGCATTTGCCGGATATGGTAACAACTTGATGAGCGAACTGAAACAGATCCAGATATACACCGACGGCTCTTGCCTGGGCAACCCCGGGCCCGGCGGCTATGGTGTTGTCATGCGCTATAAACAGCATACCAAAGAACTCTCCGGTGGCTTTGCCCTGACAACCAACAACCGCATGGAGTTGCTGGCACCTATCATAGCGCTTGAGAGCCTGAAAGAGCCTTGCAAAATCGTGCTGACCAGCGACAGCCAATATATGCGCCAGGGGATCACCCAATGGATCCACGGCTGGAAGAAAAAAGGCTGGGTCACTTCCAACAAGACGCCGGTGAAAAATGTCGATCTCTGGCAGCGACTCGATAAGGCCACGCAACAGCATCAGATAGACTGGCGCTGGGTCAAGGGCCACGCCGGACACCCGGAGAACGAGCGTTGCGACACCCTGGCCCGCGAAGCCGCCGAGGCCAACCCTGCCACAGTCGACCAGGGTTATCAGGCCAGTCTTTAATGGCTACAGTCTTTAGAGGCTTGGTCGTTAGAAGCTTGGTCTCTAATGACTACCTTTGTCCGCGACTGTCTTGAGTTTCAAAAATTTGCCGCAAAAGTCGATAAAGGCCTGCGCCAACGGCGTCAGGCTGTGGCTCTTGTGGCGGATGAGGTAAAACGGCCGCTCGAGCGCCAGTCCCTCCACCTCCACCAACGCCAGCTCTCTGCGAGCCAGCTCTTTATCCAGTGTCAGCTCAGACAAAACCCCAAGCCCGGCGCCCTGTTTCACCGCCTGTTTGATGGCATCCGGAGTTGGAAAACAGAAACGGGCTTCTGGCTGCAGGTCAAGGCGGTTGGCGGCATCGACAAAGTACTCCCGGGTGCCCGAGCCCTCTTCTCTCAATACCCAGGAGAGCCCCTTGAGCTCGCTTGGCGATACCTTGCTTCCCGCCAGCGGGTGCGCCGGATGGCAGAACACCTTGAGACAGTCCTGATGCCAGGGCAATACGGCGATACGACTGTCGAGGCAATAACCTTCAATGAAGCCCAACTCGGCGCGAAACTCGGCCACATCACGGATAACCTTACGGGTATTGTCTATCGCCAAGTCGACCTGAGTCTGAACGTGCTGCTGGCTGAATGCCACCGCTGCCTTGGCCAGCAGAAAATTGCCTATGGTGGAACTGGCGCTGACATTTAGCATACCGGCCAGTTCATGGTTGTTCGGAGTAAAAGCCTGCTCTATGCGCTCGATGCGCTGCAGCACATCGCTGGCCAGAGGCAACAGCAGACTGCCTTGAGAGTTGAGCTGCAAGCGGTTGCCTATACGCTCAAACAAACGGGTATCGAGCTGCTTTTCAAGCTCCGACAGTGCCATGGAGGTGGCCGGCGCAGAGAGGTTAACCCGCTCGGCGGCCTTGGCCACTTGGCCTGTGCGGGCCACGGCTTCAAAAATCATTAACTGTTTCAGGGTAATACGCATTGCAATTATTGCTCTTCTTTAGTGTGGCGCTCCAGTTGCCTGCCGGAGAATCCCGGTGTCGGCGTGGGTTGCCAGCCGGGGATCCGCTGACGACGTTTATCCCCCAAGGGGGTTAACGGCGAATCCAGCTTGCGGGCCACCAATAGATACAGAGAGCCGGTACCCGGCAGCCACTTTTGCTGCCAATGATGCCATATCCTCAAGGGCGCGGCTTCGCTGAGCAGCGAATGGTACAAGAGCCGCTCATCGTGCACCAACTGATACCCCAGAAGCCCCAGCCAGTCCTTGACCCTGGCCGGCATAAAGAAATGGCCGCTCCAGGGTAAAGCCTGCTGAAATCTGGGCAGCAGCTTGCCGAAAAAGGCGCAGCTGAACGGGTTAATCCCGACGATGAAAAGATAACCTCCGCTGACCAGCACCCTGTCGGCTTCACGTAAAATCCGGTAAGGGTTTGCCTCAAACTCCAGTACCAGGTTCATCACCACCGCATCTATGCTGGCCGGAGCCAACGGCAGCGAGGTAAAATCGGCAACTATCGAAGCGCCGTTGCCGGGATAGAGGGAAAACTGATGCCCGACCGGGCAGTTTTTGATCTCGAGTTCGCGGCTTAAGGCCCCCAGGCGCAACAGATGATAACCAAACACTCTGGGCCACCAATTGGCCAGTTTGCTTTCCAGTTCACGTTTGATAGTCTCACCGGCTGGCAAACTGTCCCAGGAGCTGGGTCTGGACTCAGACGAGAGAGGCATAGATACTCCGGTTAAGCCGTTCTAGGCTCAGCTTAATAACGAACCCCCTATACAAGCAAGTATGAGGCTCAGTAAAATTGAAACTGATCCCGTCGACTCAAAGGAGCCTTGAGCTTATGTCCAATGTCAATGTCCCCCTCGCCCGGCCAAAGATAACGCCCATTGCCGCCTTCGATGACAACTATATCTGGGCCATAGTCGCACCCCAAGGTGATTGCTGTTGGGTGGTGGACCCGGGTGATGCCGCGCCCGTGTTGGCTTTTTTGGCGCAAAATAATCTGACGCTGGCCGGGGTACTGATAACTCACCATCACAGCGACCATACCGGCGGTATCCTGGCCTTAAAGGAAGCTTTCGGCTCGCTCCCGGTATACGGGCCTGCCAATCCGGCCATCAAAGGCATTACCCGGGCACTAACCGAGGAAGGCGAATATCGGCTTGAGCCTGGGCAAGGCCGATTTGCTTTAGAGTGTCGACTGTTCAAGGTCCCCGGGCACACGCTGGATCATATCGCCTACTTGATTGGCGATGCCCTCTTTTGCGGCGATACCCTGTTCTGCGCCGGCTGCGGCCGCCTGTTTGAAGGCAGCGCCGAACAGATGTACCACTCCTTGAGTCAGTTTGCGGCCCTTGATGACAACACCAAGGTGTATTGCACCCATGAGTACACCTTGGCCAACCTGCGTTTTGCCAAAGCCGTTGAACCGGATAACCAGGCACTGGCTGACTACCAACTTGCCGCCGAAGCGCTGCGCGAGCAGCAACAACCCACACTCCCCTCCACTATTGGTCGTGAAAAGGCCATCAATCCCTTTATGCGCTGCCAAAAGAACACACTGCAGAACGTACTGGAGGCCCACAGCGGCCACCCCTGCCATGATCCCGTGAGCCGCTTTGCAGTTCTCAGGCAATGGAAAGACAATTTCTGAAAACCGGGTTACAATAAGCCGCTTTTTTGTGTCGTTATTATGACAATGCCAGGCCAAGATAGATTTATCTACTTGTTTTAAATAACAATACTTGGCTTTCAGTAACGGCACTTCTTTTTCACCACGGAAACCAAACCAGGGTAAAAGTACCACCCAAGGTACTATCCCGGGCCAAGGGACCAGGCCTATCCCGGGTTTCCGTTTGATGTGCGTTTGCCTGTCTGTTCAGGCCATCATTCGAGGATTGCTGTTTTTGAAGCAAATCAGATTTTTTATGTTGGCGGGGAGCCTTTCCCTGCTTGGCGGCTGTCAGCTGCTGTCTCAGGCGCCGGAGTCCACTGCCGAAGCGCCGGTCAAGGCCACTCCGGCTCCGGTCATCACTCAGGCTCCACAAGTCATCAGTGAGCCCGAAGTCGCTGTCACAGATGTATGGCAACGGATCCGCAGCCAACTCAACATGCCGGTTCCCGATGAGAAGCTGGTGCGCCAGTACCGCCAGTGGTACATCAATAATCCAAGACACCTGGAGCAGATCTCCGAGCGGGCTGCCCCTTTCATGTATCTGATTGTCGAGCAGATAGAAGAGCGTAAATTGCCGATGGAACTGGCGCTGCTGCCGATAGTGGAAAGTGCCTTCGACCCCTTTGCCTACTCCCATGGTGCAGCCTCCGGGCTGTGGCAGTTTACGGCGCCGATGGCGCTGCATTTTGGCCTGGATATCAACTGGTGGTATGACGGACGCCGCGACGTACCTGCTGCCACGGCTGCAGCGCTGAATATGATGGAATACCTCTACGACAAGACGGGCGAAAACTGGCTCTATGCCATTGCCGCATATAACACAGGCGAAGGTCGGGTGTTGAACGCGGTCAAGCGGAACCGTCAAAAAGGGCAAGCTACCGACTTCTGGTCCCTGTCACTGCCCAAGGAAACCGAGCGTTATGTGCCGCAACTGCTGGCACTGGCCGATGTGATCAAAAACGCCGACAAATACGGCATTAACCTGACACCGATTGCCAACGAGCAGAAACTGGAAGTGGTCGATGTCGGTAGTCAGATAGACTTGGCCTTGGCAGCCCGCCTTGCCGGTATGGAAGTCAATGAACTGCAGCAGTTCAACCCGGGTTTTAATCGCTGGGCTACTGCGCCGGAAGGGCCACACAAATTGGTACTGCCGTTGGACAAGGCCAAAGAGTTTGAAATCGCCCTGGCCAGCACTGAACCCAGCGAGCGCCTCAACTGGCTCAGATACAAGATCCGCAAGGGTGACTCCCTTGGAGTGATAGCCAAGAAACATCATACCAGTATCGATGTGATCCGTTCTGTCAACGGCATCAGTGGCAACAATATTGTCGCCGGCAAGCACCTGTTGATCCCGGTCGCCCTCAAGGATGCATCGGCCTACCCGCTCTCCAAAGAGCAGCGTCTGGGTCAGAATAAGTCCGGCAAGAGCAAACGCAGCTACCAGGTCAAGTCCGGTGACTCCCTGTGGCAGATAGCCAAGGATAATGGTGTCAGTGTCAACGAGCTGGTGAAATGGAACGGTATCTCGGCCAAGACGCCGTTGCGTCCCGGGAAACAGCTGACCATCTGGACTAAAGCCTCTGGCAAATCCCAGAATGCCAACGCCGTAATGCGCACCGTGAAATACAAGGTTCGCTCCGGGGATTCGCTGGCACGAATAGCCAGCAAGTTCAATGTCACTGTGGATGATCTGCTGGAATGGAACCAGCTCAAGGCCAGTAAATACCTGCAACCCGGACAGATGTTGACCCTGTTCGTGGATGTGACCCGAGTCAAGACCTGATAAAAACTCCTACCCAAGCGGCATCTTTGATGCCGCTTTTGATCCTGCTCTAACTTTCACAAGCCGCTTCGGTACAATTGTTAACCATTTGTTCGCTGTCACAAATTTGACGCTCATCTTTGTCGATAATCATCCGCTGAATTAATCCACCCTAAATAAAAACAAAAATGAGCAGAGATTTGTCCATTACCGGCATCGAGACGCCGGTGCCTGAAGGTGCCCGTATTCTATCAACCACAGATCTCAAAGGGCGTATCACCCACATCAATCAGGAATTTGTCGAACTTTGTGGCTTTTCCCATGAAGAGTTGTTGGGCCATGGGCATAACATAGTGCGCCATCCTCATATGCCCAAGGCAGCCTTTGCCGATCTCTGGCAACAGATCAAGAGTGGCAACAGCTGGATGGGCTTGGTAAAAAACCGCCGCAAGGATGGCGGTCACTATTGGGTCAACGCCTACGTCACCCCAATCCGCCGAAAAGGCAAAATAGTTGAATATCAATCAGTGCGAACCAAGGCTACACCAGAACTGATTGCCAGAGCCGAGGCCTGCTACCGGGCCATCAGTCAGGGAAAATCAGTACTGCCACGCGTTAAACTCGACCTGACAACCAAACTGGCGCTATGCTGGGGTACATCACTGCTATCCTTGGTGCCACTGCCCTGGCTAAGTGGTCTCTGGCAATTTGTGCCTGTCTGCACCGCGGCAACTTTGATGGGCTGGAGCCTTTTCAGACTCAAACAGAGGTTAAATAATGTCAGTCAACTCAGCCGCGGAGTACAGAATAATCCACTGATGCAGGCTATTTACTGCAACAGCACAGATGAACTCGCCGAGCTGGAATTGAGTCTGAGAATGCAGCAGGCCGAGATATTCGCCATCACAGGGCGGATAAAAGACAGCGGTGAGATCCTCGATAACAGTTTGAGTGCCCATCAGGCCGCCGTCGATGCCAACTACCGTGAACTGGCACAGCAAACCGGCGCGCTCAAACAGCAAGGTGATGCCATCAACGAACTCAAAGGTGCCGTGGCAGAGATTGCCGAAACTTCCGCCGACACCGCCAACGAGGTCACTGAGCTTGAGCAAAGTAACCGGCAAACACTCGAAGCCCTGGCCGCCAGCCGCGCAGCCAACAGTGAAATCACCGCTCTGCTTACCAAGGTGGAGGCTCAACTGCTGGCGCTGGATAAACGCTGCAGCAGCATTAACACCGTGCTGGAAGTGATAGAGCAACTATCTGATCAGACCAACCTGCTGGCACTCAATGCTGCAATCGAAGCGGCCCGGGCCGGTGAAGCCGGCTGCGGATTTGCCGTGGTGGCCGATGAGGTACGTAACCTGGCAATGCGCTCCGGTGAATCCGCCGGTGAAATACATCAAATTATTGCCGAGCTCAGTCTGCAAAGTCGGCAGACTGTGACCGAGATGGAGCGCAGCCAGCAACTGACCAAAGAAAGTCTGCAACTGGAGCAAAAGTTGGCGCAGCGGTTGGATGAAGCCACCAGTGCCCTGGGCCGAATTGCCGCACACAGCCAGCAAATCGCCGTTGCCACGGAGCAGCAAGCCTGTGTGGTTGAGCAGTTGCACCGCCACTCAGAGCAGTTGCAACAAGGGGTTGGCAGCCTGACCAGCAACAGTGAAGCCGCAAGCCATCACGGCGAAGAGTTGACCCGCCAAAGTGAGCGGCAAAAGGAACTGATAGCCCAGTTTTAACGCGCTATACCGCCCGTTACAGCTTGGTCAAAAACTAAGTATCCCAATAAAAAAGTCAGGATTAACCTGACTTTTTTATTCCAACCTAGATAAGCGCCTTAACGCCTCGCCACCGGCACTTCCAGCATGGCCATAGCCGCCAACTTGGACTCCAGAGGTTTGCCTTCAAAGCGGGCCTGGAAGCTGTATCCCTCAGGGCCAATTCGCTCAAGTGTCTTGGCCGGTACCTTGAACATCACTTTCAGCGTCTGTCCCGGCTTGATACTGGTATCTCTGATAGCCTGAGTAAACATCATTTCATCCGACCAGGCCCAGACTCGCTGTTCCTTATCATCCACCAACCAGAGATCCGCCGTCATCCCTGAGTTAAAGCGGATCCCAACCACATGTTCGCTCGGGTTACGGATCTCCAGCATCGCCTGCAGCGGCTGCTTATTGACTACTTCTGCAAACGTCAATTTACCCTCAAGCAAGGCAGCTGTCGGCGCTTTTTTGATGGTACCAAAGTGCAGTGTCGGCATTCTGAGTTCCTCCATCCCAGTCGGGGTCTTTTGAGGCACAGGCTCAGTAGTTGCAGCATTGGAGCCACTGCAACCTGCGAGTGCCAAGACCGCCAGCAAAGGCAAAACGGCACGCATCATTTACCTCCTCCGAGTTTCTTGAAGATGCTGTCTTTAAGCTTGTCTTTCACCTTCTCGGTTTCTTCCTTGAGTTTGGAATCAAACAGCGCCTGGGTATCGAGTGCAAACTTGGGTTCCTGGAATGAACCGGAAATCATCAGCGGAATTTCAACACCGGCCAGATCATTCTTGCCTTCACCGCCTTGGCCCTTGAGGCTGCCGACCACTGAGGTTTTCAGCTTATAGTCCAGTTGCTCACTGATAAGGTTGGCACTACCGGCACCCGCCAAGCGAATGAGTGGTGAGGCCATCGCCAGATCCGGGTTATTGGCCACACCATTTTTCAGACTGAAACTGCCGGTCAGGCTGGAGAAGTCTGTCTTGCGTTCGCCCTCTTCCTGAGCCGACAAATCACCTTTTAGCTTGGCCTGGGCACTGCGGATCATATGAGGGATATTCACGCCGTAAAGGGCACCGTCACTGATTTCAAACTTGCCGTTGGCGTCCAGGTTTTGCTTGATGTTATCCGGAATTAGGCTCTTGCCTTTACCTTTGACATTAAAAGCGGTGGCACCGGCAAGAATTTCCAAATCGGCCGCATCCTTGAGCAAAGGTTGAATTTTGACGCCACTGAGCTGAGTATCAAAATTGTAGCTGGCGACCTTGTTGCGACCGTCAAGCTGTGCCTTGGTCATCAGTTTGCCCTGATACAAGTCAGCGCTGAGCTGCTTCATATCCAGCACGCCATTGTTCAGAGCCAGATCCATTTTCCAGTTTTCAGTGGTCAAGCCGGCAACCTTAATGGCCTTAACAGTAAGATCCATGGCGAAGTTGACCTGCTTCATCGCACTCAAGTCCGGTTCACTGCCGGCCTTGGCGACCGTTGCCGACTCAGTGGTTTTGGCTGCGGCTTTATCTTCCTCACCGGCGGGCAGTAACTTGTCGAGGTCAATTTCCCCCAGTGCCAACTTGGCTTTTACATCCGGTACCTTGCCGCCGAAAGCCACTTTGAGATCCCCTTTGCCTTCGATATCGGCCACCTTGAGACTGCTCAATACCAGCTCGGCGTTTTGACGGTTGAGATCCAATTTCACATCGGCATTCAGCTCGGCGCTCAACTTGCCGCCGGGCATACTCTTGCCTTCAACGCGATTTTCAATGGCAAAGCCGGTGATCTCCAACTGCTTCATGTCCGCTGAAATCTTCAATTGCCCTTTACCCTCGCTGGCAATTTTCATGTCCGGCATGCTGCCGCTGAACTTATAAGCCAGAGGGGCAAATTTACCCAGCGAAAACTCGCCCAGGGTCAGGGACTCAAGCACAAAGGTTTGGTCACTGCCACTGCGCTTGTCGAGCAGATGAATTTGGGTATTGGTAATATTGATGCCACCGATATTGAGACTGGCCAGCCCCTGAGCGTTGCCTTCGGTATTCTTGGGTTGCTCTTTGGCCGTACCGGCATCGCCGCTGAGGCCATCGAGACTGTTGCGACCATCCTTCTGGGTAATGAGCTCCAATTTCAAGCCATCGAGGTTTAACTGGGCAATTTCCACTTCTTTACGAAACAGCGGCATCAGAGCAACTTCAGCGACAACCTGATTGACTGCCAACATCTGTTTCTCGTCGAAACCATCCGGGTTACTCAGGCTGATACCGCCCAATTCAATTCCCAGAGTCGGGAAAAAAGTCCAGTTGAGATCCTGACTGATGACCAATTCACGCCCTGTCTGTTTTTTTACCGCATCGACTATTTGGGGTTTAAAGTCGTTGGGATCAAACAACAAGGTCAAATACAGAACCAGACCGAGAAACAATACCGCGAAAATACCCAGTATCCACTTAACCACTTTCATAATAGTTTCCTTGTTCAACGATAAGGACAAAGGCGCTTGTTCAACTGATAAAGGCCATATTCAAGGGATTTTGGCTGACGGCGATGCCATTATCATCGGCATAGAGCATCATGCCGGGAGTTATCTGCACATCGCCAATGGAAAGCGCACAGTTGATTTCTCCAGCCCCCTTACGCTCGGTTTTAATAGGTACCGCCGCCAGGGCCTTTACCCCAAGCTGCATGGTCGCCAAGGTGGCAACATCGCGCACGGCGCCATAAATCACGACTCCCTGCCAACCATGGTCAACTGCGCTTTGGGCAATAAGGTCTCCCATCAGGGCCTTGGATGTAGAGGCGCCACCGTCCACCAACAGCACTTTACCCGTGCCATCAGTAGCCAACAGCTGTTTCACCATGGAATTATCCTCGAAACACCTGACGGTTACGACTTCGCCCCAAAAAATAGACTTGCCACCAAACTGGTGAAAAACAGATGGCAGCAACATGAGATCATTTTCATAATGATCAAAGAGATCCGGTAACAAATCCAGCATATAGGCCTCCGTGCAAATACTGCTTTCTAGGTTAACGCCCTTATCCTGCCACCACAAGTTTCATGATAGCAAAACAGGCATCTCCTACGCTGTGCAGTGAAATGCTTGAGTAAGTTCGGAAATATACTATAAACTACTACAAGTGACAGCTTTACGATCCCTTTATCCTGTCCACTCTTTCGGGCAAAACTTCGTTTTAAGTGAACATACATGACAAAAGATCTCGATTTGCAGAGTGCTATTGCGGCGCTCGATGCATATGGATATGAAAAAAAACACTCAACGGATCTTGAGCAAGCCAGAAACAAACAACAAATGACCCGTTATTTGAAGTCTTTGGACTATAGCCTCAGGCGTCTGAAGCTTCTGCAGGAAGCGGTCAATGAATTGGTCGAAGAAACGCAGAACGACTTGCATAAACAAGAGCAAGTCCAAACCTTCAAGACCAAGGTCATCAATTTATCCCGCGAACTCAATATGTCCTACGATGAAGTATTGGTCTATATGGCCAATCAAGGCGGTAAGTAAGTCCTATAGGGAAGTGAGTTCTGTATCGATTGCAATATAGTTCGATATACCAGAGAGGCGCAGACAATATCTGCGCCTCTCTTTTTATAACAATGATATAAACCCTTTCTGTCCAACAACTGTTTATTCCATCTTTTAAATTTCATTCCGTTATTGAAAGTTTCTGGTGCCTAACAAAAAGCAATAAGTATCCGCTCAAATCCCCAACCTATTATTCGTCCGGATTATTCCAAATAATCCCATGAAAATTATGAGGCTTTATAGCGCACCCTCTTGTTTGCACTACACTTAGGTACAAACGGCCCAGTTTGAAAAGATAAGGGCTCAAAGCTGTGACGAATGGAGGGCAGCAACCACTATGGGAAAGATGCTAGTGCCTTTGGCTCTGCTGCTACTCTTGTTTATCTGGCTCAGCGGGCCCAGGCAACCAACCTCCCCTGTTTTACTCAATCAGACCCCGGTTCGCATCGCCGTGTCCACCTCGCTGCTTTCAGCCCCTGTCATCATTGCCGATAAGCTCGAACTCTTTGCCCGCGAAGGCGTCTATGTGGTGCTGCAACCACTTCAAGGTGGCGATCTTTGTTTCGAGGCCCTGCTCTATCACAGGGCGGATCTGGCCACCAGCTCAGAGTCAGTGGTGATGTTCAACAGCTTTGAGCGAACCGACTTTACCGTGCTGGCCAGCTTTGCCGAATCGGATAACGACATTAAGCTATTAACCCTGAGCCAGAGCGGTATCACTACCCCGGCGCAACTGGATGGCAAACGCGTTGGAGTCGTTGCCGGCAGTGCCAGCGAGTACTTTCTCGATACCATACTGAATATTGCCGGACACCCAGCCTTGGCGCCAGTTAGGGTGGATATCCGCCCGTCTGGCTTGGCACCGGCGCTGTTGGCTGGCGATGTGGATGCGATTTCAGTTTGGGAGCCCTACGGATTTCAGTTGCTCAAGCATCAACCGGGCAAGATAAGCGAGTTCCCCAGCCGGGGATTATATAGCCTTTCTTTCAATCTCATCAGTCGCAAGGCCGACAACCAAGCGTACTACGAACATCATGTGCGGATCCTCAAGGCGTTGAAACTCGCCAGTGAATTTATTGTTCTGCACCCGCAGGAAGCCCGTCAACTGGTTGCCGAGTATCTGCACCTGCCAACAGAGGAGGTTGCCGCCCTCTGGCCCGACTACCTGTTCCGTCTGTCGCTGGGTAACAGCCTGCTCAGTAATCTGCAGTCACAAGCCCGCTGGGCCATGGCCAGCGGCACCATTGAAGCCCGGCAGCTACCGGATTTCAGAAGCGTCATAGATCCCACTGCATTGGATCAGATACAACACATGTCTTTGGTGGAGCAGCAATGAAGCTATCCAGCCGCCTCAATATTCTGGTCATTCTCTGCATCACCCTGACGCTGGTACTGGCGCTGTCACTGCTGCAACAGCGCCATTTTTCCCAGCAGACATTCCAGCAGATGCACAAACTGGTGGAGCTGCAACTGCATCTGGATCTGCTGCGCTCCAACTTGTGGCTGCTGCAGCAATACCGGGATACCCGGGCAGTTGAAAATACCCAGCGGGATCTGCTGCGCCTCAACGCCCTCTTGAGTAACACTCAGGTCGATGATGAGCAGCAACAGCAGCTATTGGCCAATTTAAAACGCCAGAGCAGCAACATCAGTACCCTGCTGGAGCATTCCCTGCCCAAGCTGTCGCTGATAGCAGATGATCAGTTGGTCAGCAGCATGTTGCTGTCCAGATACAATATGAGCATTCAATCCATGAGCGAAGATCTGTTTCGCTTTCAACACTACACCATGGACAGAGCCCGTATACTGCAGCTCAGTCATCTCTATCTCAACGGCGCCCTGCTGCTGGCCATTGCCCTGTTGGTGACAGGCTTTACCCTGCATACTCTGAGGCGTTTTCGGCGCCACTTGGGCAGTTTGAAACGCGGCATTCGCGATCTGGCCAAAGGCGATCTTCACAGCCGTATCAGGTTGGAACAACAGGATGAACTCTCGGAGCTGGCCAATGAATTCAACAATATGAAACAGGCATTGATGGAAACTACAGCCCGAAAGGAGCAGTTACAGCTGGAAGTGGAGGCGCAAACCCGTCAGTTGCAGCAGCAACAGGATAGATTAAGATATTTGGCGGATCATGACGATCTCACCGGCGCACTCAATCGCGGTGCCGCCACCACCGAGCTGGAAAACGCCATAGTACGTTGCCAACGTCAACAGCTTAAAGCGGCGCTGCTGTTTATCGATCTGGATAAATTCAAACCCATTAACGACAACTTTGGCCACAGCGCCGGTGACACAGTGCTGGTGGAAATCGCCAAAAGGCTGCGAGAGACCTTAAGACGCTCGGATTTGGTGGCCCGTATCGGCGGCGATGAATTTATCATCTGGCTGGAGCCGATAAATAGCCGCGAAGAAGTCTGTGCCGTGTTGGAAAAGATTCATGCCTTGGGTGCCGATATCCCCTGGCAAGGGCAACAACTGCAAGTCGGCCTGAGTACCGGCATCAGTCTCTATCCTGAGCATGGCGACACCTTGGCCGAACTCATCGGCGCTGCCGACAGTGCCATGTACCAGGCCAAGCAGGCACAACCTCAGGCTTCCATGGAACTGGCACTAAAGAAGCGCTACAGCTTTGCCTCACCCAGTGCCGATGCCTGACTATGCTTGCCCGGCCACACACGCCTGAACTTCAAACTGCCGGCCAAAGGCGCCTAAACCAGTTGAATCTCGGCAGTCTTATCGCCAACAACAGCAACATGGCAGCAAGGTAAAGACTGGGCTCAATGATTTCAGACTTCACCGACCAGTAATAATGCACAGGTACCAACAGGGCTATGGCATAGATACTGTAATGCAGTTGCTGCCAACGTCGCCCCATCCGGCGCTGCAATGCCTTGAACGAGGTCAGCGCCAGCGCAGCAAGCAACAACCAAGCGCTGGCCCCCACCAAAATATAGGGACGCTTGATAATTTCACTGAGTAGCAGCTCCCAGGCAAACAGCAGATCCAGGCTGAAATAGCTGAGAATATGTAAACAGGCCCAGGCAAATACCCAGAGTCCGAGCAAACGCCGGGTCTGCATCAACAACCCCAGTTTGAATTTTCTGGCAACTGGCGATACCAACAAGGTGGCCACCAAGGCGTTGAGTGCCCCTTTGCCGGTGAAATGGATAATATACTGCACAGGATCGCCACCGGCACTGTCTGTCACCACTTGCAGAGCCAAATAAAGCAGTGGCAAACCGGCCGCCAGATGCAGCAACGCCTTTAACCAAGGCAGTAGCTTGGGATCTAAGCGCATCAATAATATTTCCTTAAATCCAGATCCCGGTAAAGATGGGCTACCTGCTCGCCATAACCGTTGAACATCTGGGTAGGGATCCTTTTGGCAGAGAAGATCCCACCTTCGGCAATCCGCCGCTCTGTCGCCTGTGACCAACGCGGGTGATCCACCTTGGGGTTCACATTGGCATAAAAACCATATTCATGGGGTGCCAGCTGATTCCAACTGGTCGGCGGCTGTTTATCCAAAAGCCTAATTTTCACGATAGATTTAATGCTCTTGAAACCGTATTTCCAGGGCACCACCAAACGCACGGGAGCCCCATTTTGCGGTGGCAGTGTCTTGCCATAGAGGCCCACCGACAGGAAGCTTAACTCGTTCATCGCCTCATCGAGTCTTAATCCCTCCACATAGGGATAATGAATGCCGCCGCCCATCAAGCGATTGCGTTGCCCCGGCATCTGCTCGGGATCAAACAGGGTTTCAAAGGCCACATGAGTTGCAGAGGATTTAACTCCGGCCTTGGCCAGCAAAGCCGCCAGCGGAAAGCCGACCCAGGGGATCACCATGGACCAGGCCTCGACACAGCGCAAACGATAGTGGCGCTCCTCCAGAGGAAGCAACTTGAGCAGATCGTCATAATCCAGCATCAAAGGGCGCTCGACCTCGCCTTCCACTTTCAGCATCCAGGGATTGACCTTGAGGTCCTGACTGTTTTCGAAGGGATCTTGTTTACCTGTGCCAAACTCGTAGAAGTTGTTATGGCGGATCACCTTGTCAAGGGGTGTCAGGCTTCCCGGTAATTGAAAGTTCGGGTTGCTGCGATAGTTGAGATTTGAGGTCACAAATGCCTCGCTCTCGCGCTTTTCACCAAAAAGGTCAAACAGGCCTGCCTGAACATGGCCGGGAATACTGGCACCTATGGCGCCGAGCCCCAACGCCTTGACTATGTTGCGTCGATCGCGAAACACGGCTTCCGGCGTGACTTCTGTTGCCGGCAACTCCCAGGGCATTTGCCTGCCGATACCCTGGTTAAATTTTTTATTGCTCACAGAGACCTCTCAATAGCTGCAGTCAATTCAGTTTATAAGACCCAGGCAGGCAAAGAAAAATTTCTTGCTGGAATAATTCCTGCGGCTCCATTGGCTGAACCTTGGCTGACAAGGGGTACAAAATGGGCAACTCTTGGCCATTTATCCTGAGTCTGCATGCCCTGGGCCTTGAAGGCCCTGACTCATTCTGCGACTCTATCCGGGTTTTCCGCTCATCTTTTTGCACTCAAGGGACATGATATGGACTTGGCCACCACAATTTCCGCGCCTCAACTCATTGCCGCCGCAGCCGTATTACTGCTGGGTATCTTGCTTGGCGCCCTCTTTAATCAGCGCATGACCCGCGGCCGCTGGCAACAGATCAAAGACCAGTTGGTGCTGCAACATGAACAAAGATGCAGCGAACTCAACGAACAACTCAGCAGCAGCCAGGGAAAAGCCGAATGGCTGGTGTCCCAGCTCGGCAAGGCAGAGGCCATTGCCGAGCGGGTGCCCGACCTTGAACAGCAACTCAAGGATGCTCAGCGCAAGCAGTTGGAAACTCAGCTTAACCTGTCAAAGTCCAATGCCATGCAGCAGACAATCAGCGCCCGCTTCGACGCCGAGCAACAGGCGCTCAACGATAAGATTGAACTGCTTGAACGCAGTGAAGCCCGCCTGAAAGAGCAATTTGAAAACCTGGCCAACAAAATTTTTGAAGACAGAAGCGAAAGGCTAAAATCCCAAAATCTATCGCAGCTGGATGGTGTTCTTGGGCCGCTGAAGCAACAACTCGAAGGATTTAGAAGACAGATTCATGAATCCTATTCACAGGAGCGGAGTGAACGTTCCTCACTGAAACACCAGCTGGAAGATCTCAAGCAGCTCAACCTGCGCATGAGCCAGGATGCGGTCAACCTCACCAAGGCGCTCAAAGGCGACAACAAGCAGCAAGGCAACTGGGGGGAAGTGATCCTGGAGCGGGTGCTGCAGGAAAGTGGCCTCAGACAAGGGCACGAGTATGACGTGCAGCAGGATCTGAAAAATGATGCCGGCAAGCGCTTTAAACCCGATGTCATCGTCCACCTGCCGGCCAACAAGGATGTAGTGATAGATGCCAAGATGTCACTGCTAGCCTATGAGCGCTACTACAATGCCGAAACCGATGAAGAGCGCTCCTTGGCGCTGCGTGAACATATCAACTCTATCCGCGGTCATATCAAAGGCCTGAGTCAAAAGGACTACCAGCAACTGCACGGCATCAAGAGCCTGGATTATGTGCTGATGTTTATTCCGGTGGAACCCGCCTTCCTGCTGGCGCTGGAACAAGAGCCGCAGTTGGTTAATTTTGCGCTCGAAAACAACATCATGCTCGTCAGCCCAACCAATCTTTTGGTGGCACTGCGCACCATCAATAACATCTGGCGCTACGAGTATCAGAACCAACATGCACAGAGGATCGCCAGGCAAGCCGGAAAAATTTACGATAAACTCTGTGGCTATCTGGAAGATATGGACAAACTCGGGCGCGCGCTGGACAATGCAGAGAAGTGTTTCAACGGCGCCATGAATAAGCTGGCTACCGGCAGGGGTAACCTTGTCCGCCAGGCTCACCAGATGCAACAGTTGGGCGTTGAAACCAGTAAACAACTGGATAAACAGTTGCTTGAAAAGGCGATGACAGAGACTTCCTTGCCGACAGACCAGGAGGTTGATGCCATAGAGGATACAGAGCCGGACAGCGAACTGGCTTCCTGAGCTCAACCCCGCTCTCAAGTGAACCAGGCCATCAACAAGGAGTTTTAGATGCGCAGAGCCTTGACCCGAATCGCCCTCGCCGGCAGCGTTGCCTTGAGTGCATTGGCAGTATCCACTCCCTGGATGCTGTTTCCCGGGATAGGCCATGCGGCCAAGGCACCTGCCGCTTTGGAGCAACAACGCCAAAGCTACCTAAAGGCCAGAGAAGCGCTGGATAAGGGCCAACTTGAGGAGTATCGCAAGCTCAGGGCCCAACTCAAGGATTACCCACTCAATATCTATCTGGATTTTCACGCCGAGCTGGATGACATAATGGCGCTTTCTGGCTCAAAGGCGCTAAAGGCACTGGACAAGTTTGAGCATTCACCCTTGCACGCCAGTGCCCGCCACAGGTACCTGGTGCAAGCCGGTGCCGACAAACGCTGGCAAGACTTTCTGGCCATTTCCCCGGAACTTCCCCGAGCCACAGAGCTGCAATGCTATTTTTACCGGGCCAAGCTTGGCCAGGGTGAGACTCAGGTCGCCTGGGATGGCGCTCGCCAACTCTGGCTCTATGGTCGCTCCCGTCCCAAGGAGTGCGATCCCCTGTTCAATGCCTGGAGCAAGGCCGGGCACCGCACTCAGGAATTGATTTGGTCGCGGATGATGCTGGCCTTTGATGCCGGCCAAAGCGGCCTGTTGCAGTATCTGGGGCGTAAAGTGACTCAGCATCAGAGCCAGGCCAAGCTGCTGCAGGCGGTATACAAAGATCCCAATCGCCTCAGGCACATGAATCAGTTTGATGGCGATGCCCCCATCTACAGCGATATAGTGTCCGCCGGGCTTAAGCGCCTGGCCCGCAAAGATCTGCGTCAGGCAGTTCGCCTGTACGTCAAGTATGAAAAAGCCGGCAGATTCAGCGATTTCCAAGGGCGACAACTCAACCGTTATCTGGTCAGGCGAGCGCTTATCGTCGAGGACGAGGGGCTTAGAGATCATATCGACACCATGCTGCCGCTGCTCAAGGCCGACGATCTGACCGAGCGCCGTCTGCGCTGGGCTATTGCCGAGCAAAATGACGCCGATATCCGCCGTTTTCTGCCGCTGCTCAGCGACGAAGGCCGCAACGATGCCCGCTGGCGCTACTGGCACCTGAGGGTCAATGGCCGGGACGATGCCATGCTCGAAGCACTCAGCAAAGAGCGTAATTTCTATGGTTTCTGGGCCGCCGCCGAACTCGGTGTCGCCCCTAACCTGGCGCATGTGCCGACTCAATCCCAGGCGCAAATGCAGGCAAGACTCGCCGATGACAAGGCGCTGGCGCGGGTATCTGAACTGCTGGCGCTGGATAAACTGGTCGATGCCCGCATCGAATGGAGCCAAATGCTCGCCCGCCACAACAAGCAGATGCGCGCCCAGTACGGAGTCTACGCTCAGCAGCAAGGTTGGGACGCGCTGGCGGTTGAAGCCAGTATTCAGGCCCGGCTATGGAATGATATGGAGATGCGCTTTCCCTATGCAGCAGACCCTTTCTTTACCCGGGCAGGCAAAGACTTCAAGGTCAATGTCAATGAAATTCGCGCAATCTCCCGCCGCGAAAGCGCCTTCTACCCTTATGCGACTTCGTCAGTGGGCGCCAGAGGCCTGATGCAACTGATGCCGGCCACCGCCAAGCAAACCGCAAAAGAGTTCAAACTGACGTTCAACGGCAGTCGTAGTTTGTACGACCCGGCCATCAATGTGCCACTCGGTAGCGCCTACTACACCAAGCTACTGGAACAGTTTGACAACAACCGGGTGCTGGCCGTTGCCGCTTACAATGCTGGCCCTCACAGGGTAAAGCGTTGGTTGAAGCAGAGCGATGGCAAACTGGATGTGATGAGCTTTATCGAAACCATCCCCTTCAGTGAAACCCGCTCCTATGTGCAGGCCGTATTCACCTACCGGCAGATTTATGAGCTGCGTCAACAACAGGCGCTGCCACAATTCAGTGAAACAGAGCTTGGCCGCCGCTATTGAAGCGGCGGTGAATTGGCACTGAGTCAATTTCCCAACGCTTTGATATTAAAGCGCTTGTTCCTCGCTGTATTTTTCAGCGCTCGGTACTTTAGTGGGGTAAATGGGCTTGTTATCCCACGGCTATAATGGGAATAATTAGCATTCATTTAGCTAACTCCGTTGATGACTGCATGGATCTTTCTCCTCCGCGGCACATTGCCTGCGAATATCAGCCACTTGTTTGTCCCCGGACCCTGACCATTCAGGGCTATGAGGCCCTGGCCCGCTTTTACAATCAAGAGGGAAAGGCGCTGGCGCCCAATCTGGTATTCGACTGGCTGCACAGAGACAGCCGCGCCCTGGCGGCGGTAGAACTGCAAGCCAAGCTGTTGCAACTCAATCAGGCGCCTAAAACGCCAAGGCTGCACCTGAATCTGGATCCCCACGCGCTGGACAGCGCCAACTGTCAATGCATGATGCAGGCGCTGGACAAATATCAGCAGCAAACCGGAGGCTTGACGGTAGAGCTGATAGAAAACACCTGTGTCAATGACGCCGATAAAGCCCAGGCACTACTCAAGGAACTGCACCGCCGCGGGATTACCGTGGCACTCGATGATGTCGGTGCTCCCCATGCCATGGTGTCGCTGCAACTGCTGACTGCCATCGACTGCATCAAGCTCGACCGTCACTGGCTGAGTGCCATCAAGGCACCGCTCATGGCTAAGCTTTTGGAAAATCTGCTTAATTTTGCCAAGTCCTGCCAAAAAATAACTATACTCGAAGGAATTGAAACCGAGCAGCACCTGTCTCAGGCACTGGCTTTGGATGTGGATTTAGTGCAAGGTTTCTATTTCAGACCTCAGTTCATCCAGACGGAGCCGGAACTGATTTCAGTGACCATCTAACAAGGAAGCCAATGTGTCCAAGAGCCAGATAACCCAGGTACTGCAGCAACTCGAGCAAGTTTTGATAGGCAAGCCCAGGGTAATACGGCTGGCACTGGCCTGTTTACTGGCCCGCGGCCACCTGCTGATTGAAGATCTGCCGGGCATGGGCAAAACCAGTTTATCCCACGCACTGGCACAAACCTTAGGCCTGAGTTATCAGCGGGTGCAGTTTACCAGCGACATGCTGCCGGCGGATATTCTCGGGGTTTCCATCTTCGATAAGCAGCAATCTGAGTTTGTATTCCACCCAGGCCCCATCTTCAAACAGATGGTGCTGGCCGACGAAATCAACCGCGCCAGCCCCAAGACCCAGAGTGCCTTACTCGAGGCGATGGCAGAGCGGCAGATCACTGTCGACGGTGTGACCCACAGGCTGCCGCATCCTTTTTTTGTGGTCGCCACCCAAAACCCCACCGACCAATCAGGCACCTTTCCACTGCCGGAATCCCAGCTGGACCGTTTTATGATGCGCCTCTCCATTGGTTATCCCAACCAGGACGCCGAGTTGGCCATGCTCAAAGGGCAAGAGCGCAACCAGCCCCTGCCCCAGTGTCTGAGTGCGCTCGAGCTGGATCAACTGCAGCAGGAGTGCGAGCAGGTGGCCGCTTCCGACGCCCTGCTTAACTATATTCTGGCGCTGGTGGAAGCTTCCCGCAGCCAAAACGAAGGCTATGGCCTTTCCCCCAGAGCCACCAAGGCGCTGCTGGCGGCTGCCAAGGCCTGGGCCTATATCCAGGGGCGTCAATATCTGGTGCCCGAAGATGTGCAAGCAGTGTTTGGCGCTGTTGCCGAGCACCGCCTGCGGCATTCGAGCCAACTTCAGGGCGAGCAGTTATCGGCCAAGTTACTCGGCACCATTAATCCCATTCGGTAACAACGAGATGGCCTCTGTGACCTCCCTCTTCTCTGCCCGGTTCAACCGCTGGTTGTCACGGCGTATTCCCGCCGCCAAAGAGCAACGTTTGAGCCACAGAAGCATCTTTATTCTTCCCAGCGGCTTCGGCGTTATCTGGCTGGCGCTGGTACTGCTGCTGTTTCTGTTCGGCACCAACTATCAAAACAACCTGGTGATCGGCCTGGCCATAGTACTGGCCAGCGTGTTTCACACCTGCATCATTCACAGTTACCGCAACTTAGCGGGACTGAGACTCAGTGCCCGTAAGCCTCCCCAAGCCTACGCCGGCGACAGCCTCTCCTTCCCTGTGACCGTCAGTGCCGACAGAAGCCTGTTTCGGCTCGGTTTCAGCTACCCGGGAGAGCGGCAAGTCTTTGTCTCCTGTGTAGATAACCAGGAGCAGACGGCTTTGGTGCCCATGCAGCCAAGACCCAGGGGCCTTTGGCATCCAGGTAGACTCAAGGTAGAGTCCTGCTACCCTCTGGGGCTCTGTCGCGCCTGGTCTCATCTGGATCTCGACACCAGTCAATGGGTGTTTCCAGCGCCTGTGGTCAGCACAGCTAAACTGGGGCGCAGTGAACACGTCCCCGAATCCCAAGACAGTGGCGAGTGGCTCAGCGGCGTCGATGAATACGCCGGTCTTAAGAGCTATGTTCCGGGTGAATCGCTCAAACAGGTGGCCTGGAAACAGTGGGCTCAGGGCCGAGGCATGCTCAGCAAGGAGTTTGCCGAGCCTCAGGGGGCGCCCTTGTGGCTGGAGCTTGATAGCAAGTTAACCGGCGATGAGTTGGAAAAGCGCCTGGGTGAGCTGAGTTATCAGGTCAATCAACTGGCCCATTCAGGCCAAACCTGGGGACTTAAGTTAGCGAGCAGGACCATAGCGCCTTCTCAAGGCGAACCTCAGCGTCAGGAATGCCTCAAAGCCCTGGCGCTCTATCCAGGTAAGGCTGAAGGTACCGGCCGATGAAAGCCGTTCGCTTGAAAGCAACGCTCAAGGAAACCTCGGAGGAGATCATCACCCGCCGCACCTTGCTTTGGCTGCTGATCACCAATCTGGCAGTGCTGGCGCCGCTTGCTGGCAAAATCACCCTGGGAACCCTGGGGATCTGCGCCATCTGTTTTGTCTGGCGCTTGGGGATCTATCTTGGCAAGGTCGCCAGGCCCCCCAGAGTGCTGGTGACTGTGCTGGCCATTGCTGCGGCGCTGACGCTGGCGCTGGTGAGTCGCGAACTTGGCCTGCTCAATGCCCTGGTCAACTTGTTGATCCTCGGCTATTCCCTCAAATATATCGAAATGCGCAGTCGCCGCGATGTCAAAGCCGTGGTACTGGTGGGCTACTTTCTTATCGCCCTCACCTTTATCGACCATCAGCAGATGCTCGACGCCCTGCAACTCTCGCTGGTCGCGGCGCTCAACACCTGTGTGTTGGCAAGCCTCTACCACGAACAGGCCTCGTTCAATCGCCAGATCAAGCTAACCCTGGTGCTGCTGGCACAGAGTCTGCCGCTGGCGCTGCTGCTTTTTGTGGTGCTGCCGCGTTTCAGTCCGCTTTGGATGGTGCCGCAGATGAAAAGCAGTACCACAGGCCTGTCCGATGAGCTGAGCTTTGGTGATATCTCGCGCCTGACCAAGTCCAACGAGCTGGCATTTCGCGCCAGTTTCAAGGGCCAGATACCGGCTCCGGAAGACAGGTATTGGCGCGCACTGGTATTGGAGGAATATGACGGCAAACGTTGGCAGCAGTCACGGGGAATAAAGGCGCTGCAGCAAGAGAGCTTTATCATGAATCGCCGCCCCGAACCCGGCGCCCCCAAAGGGCCTTTTATCGATTACAGCATCATAGCCGAGCCGAGCGGCCAGCATTGGCTATTCGGCTTGGATCTCGCCTACAGTATGGATCCGCGCCTGGTGAATCTGCCGGACTTTCGCCTCTATGCCATAAGGCCGGTAGAACAAAGGTTGCAATACCGGGTGATGAGCTATCCGGATGCCCCCCTGGATAACCGCTTGAGAGCACCGCTGCGGCAGCTCAATCTGAGCCTCCCCGATGAAATCAACCCCCGCAGCCGCAAACTTGCCGCCGATTTTGCCCGCCGTTACCCGCAAGCCGAGCAGCGCTTGACGGCCATGATGCAGTATTTCAACAGCCAGCCCTTTTTCTACACCCTGACGCCCCCACCGGTGGGGCCGCAGCAACTGGACGACTTTTTGTTTGAAAATCGCGCCGGGTTCTGCGTTCACTACGCCTCGGCATTCACCTTCATGGCCAGAGCCACCGGCTTGCCCGCCCGCATTGTCACCGGTTATCAGGGCGGCGAATACAACCCGCAGGCCGGTTATCTCAGCGTGTATCAATATATGGCCCACGCCTGGAGTGAGGTCTATCTCGAAGGTAAAGGCTGGGTACGTTACGACCCCACCGCCATGATAGCGCCCGAACGAATTGAGCAGGGTTTCGACTCCCTGTTCAGCCCTGAAGAAAGCTATCTTTCCGAACTGCCGTTTGCCGGGGTGCGGGCCAGCGACTGGTACAACAGCCTGAGACTCAGGCTCGCCAGCCTGGATTACTACTGGAGCGTCTGGGTACTGGGTTTTGACAACGCGCGCCAGCAAGAAGTGCTCTCCAAACTGCTGGGGGAAGTGAGTATCGGCCGTCTGGCAGCCTTGGTCCTCGGGGTGATGGCCCTTACCTTTATCGTCATTTTGTTCACCACTGGCCTGCTGCGGCTTAAAAGAGGCCCGGACAACATCAACCGTCACTATCTCAAGGTATGCCGCCAGGCTGCCAGGCTCGGACTGCCAAGGCAGACTTCCCTGGGGCCTATGAATTACGCCGCGGCGCTTGCCGCGCGCTGGCCGGCGCTGACAGAGGAGATAGAAAGCTGGACCTCACTCTATATTCAGCTCAAGTATCAAGACGCTTCCAAGGAGTCGGCGATATATAAACGCCGCTTTATCCGCCAGTCCCGCGCTTTGTGGTTCAAACTGCTGAAACAAGATTTGCAACCCGATAAATCAAGCACCTAGAATAGAGCACCAAAGCAATAAACGGCCCAAAGCCAGGTAACCCTGCTGCCTATGTTTACTCTTATCCAGTCCAACAAGATGGAATTGCTGTCGGCCACCCTGGCAGACCGGCTTCGCGATGGCGTCCCCGGCATGTCGCCGCTTAGCTGCGAGCAAATTCTGGTGCAAAGCCCCGGCATGTCCACCTGGCTCCGCCTGGAGCTGGCGCGCCACAACGGCGTGGCGGCGGCGCAGGAGTTTCCGCTGCCTTCCAGCTTTATCTGGCAGCTCTGTTATCTGCTGCTCGATGATGTGCCCAAGGAAAACCCCTTTACCAAGGCGGCGATGACCTGGAAACTGATGGCACTGTTGCCCTCCCTTCTGGATAGAGACAATTTTGCACCGCTCAGACATTATCTGGGCGACGATGTCGAGCTCAAACTGTTTCAACTCAGCGGCCGTATCGCCGATATTTTCGATCAATATCTGGTATACCGTCCGGAATGGATCCTCGGCTGGGAGCAAAATGAATCTCCGCTGGAGATAGCGCCGCAGGACGCCTGGCAACCCGAGCTTTGGCGCGAGTTGGTGCGTTACAACAATCAGGAGTTGCAACAGAGCCATTACCACAGGGCCAATCTGCACCAGGCGCTGATAGAAACGCTGACAGGCGGCAACGATCATGCCTTGGAAGGCCTGCCGCCCAGATTGTTCGTGTTCGGGATCTCCTCGATGGCGCCGCAAACACTGGATGTACTCTATGCGCTCGCCAGTCGCATCGAGGTAGTGATGCTGAGCCTCAGCCCCTGTCGTCACTATTGGGGCGATATCATAGAACCCAGGGCGCGGGCGCGAATGGCGCTGGCTTTTGAGGGCAAGAAACAGTTGCCCGAGCTCTGGGAAGACAAGCTGGAAGTGGGCAATCCCATTCTGGCCAATAACGGCCGTCTCGGCCGCGAGCTGCTGGATATGGTGCTGGAGCTGCCACCTGAGCGGCTGGAACTGGAAGAGCTGTTTCACCCAGGCAACACAGATACCCTGCTCGGCGGCATTCAAAATGACATTCTGGAGATGGAAACCTTAGGCGAACCCCTGGGGCCGGATGTCAGCAAATACCTGAATATCGCCCGGCGCAGGCCCTTGGCCGCCACCGACGACTCCATCACCCTGCGAAGCTGTCACAGCCCGCTGCGGGAAGTGGAAACCTTGCACGATCATCTGCTGCATCGCCTGCGCAGCGATCCTTCGCTGGCCGCCAAGGACATCATGGTGATGCTGCCCGATGTGGCCGCCTACGCCCCCTATATCGATGCGGTGTTTTCCGCCAAGAGCGGCGATCATTTCATCCCCTATGCCATAGCCGATCGCGGCGCGGCCCAGGAATCCCCCTTAATTGCCGGTTTTCTCAACCTGCTGGCGCTGGACAAGAGCCGCTTTGGTCTGACAGACATCATCAGTATTCTCGAAGTGCCCGCAGTGCTGGCCCGCTTTGGCATAGCCCAGGAGGAGCTGGAGCAGCTCAAGGGCTGGCTCAAGGCCGCCGGTATTCGCTGGGGCCGCGACAGTCACAACCGCGAAGAACTGGGCTTGCCCGGGTTTGACAAACACTCCTGGGCCTTTGGGATCCGCCGCATGCTGCTGGGCTATGCCCTGGGCGATGATGCCGAGCTGTATCAGGGCGATCTGCCGCTGGCCGGTATTGAAGGCCAGTCGGCGCAGGCGCTCGGCAAGCTGTTGAATTTTATTGAAGCGCTCGATGACTTCAGGGAAGAGCTCAAGCAGCAAACCCCGCCGGAAGATCGGGTGGCGCAGCTTAACGCCCTGCTCGATGCCTTTTATCTGGCCCAGGAAGACGATGCCAGGGAAGAGATCAACGACATTCGCCAGGCCATAGACAGATTCGCCGAAGAGCTGCGACTGTCGGGCTTTAGCGGGGTATTGCCGCTGACAGTGGTTTGGCAATGGTTCAACTCAACCTTGAGTGAGTCCAGGGTCGGTCAGCGTTATCTCGCCGGCAGCGTCAACTTCTGTACCCTGATGCCGATGCGCTCCATCCCCTTCCGCCAGGTGTGTTTGCTGGGAATGAACGATGGCGTCTACCCCAGGGTGCAACATCCTGTGGGGTTCGATCTCACCGCCCATGAAAAGCCAAGACGTGGCGACCGCTCAAGACGCCTGGATGACAGATACCTGTTTCTCGAAGCCTTGCTGTCGGCCCGGGATCAGCTCTATATCAGTTACATAGGCCACAGCGAGCGCGATAACAGTGAGCGTATTCCCTCCATGCTGGTATCGGAATTGCTGGAATACATTCAGCTGTGTTACCGCCCGGACGAGGCGCAATTTACGCCGTCCTCAGTGCCCACAGATGCCGATGAGATTGCCGCCCTTGGCGATCTGGCGGCCGATGCGCTGATGCAACGCCTCATCATTCAGCAACCGCTGCAGCCCTTCGACGCCCGGCTCTACAGTGACAGCGAGCTGCCCGGCAGTTTTGCAACCCAGTGGTGCCCCCGGGAGATGTTTGCCGCCCAAAGCCCGGCGCCTTTTATTGAGCATGAGCTGGGCGAGGAAACCGCCCTCAAGGAGCCGGAGCTGGAACTCTCGGCGCTGATCCGCTTTTTCCGCAACCCGGCGCAGTATTTCTGCCAGCGGGTGCTGCAGCTGGACTTGAGGCTGGATATCGACAGTCAGGACAATGATGAGCCCTTTGAGCTCAACGCCCTGCAACGCTATCAGCTGCAGCTGCTGATGATGCAGGATGCGCTGGAAGACGAGCGCGGAGAGCTGGATGAAACCCTGCTCGACAAGCTCAAGGCCGAAGGTCTGCTGCCGATGGCGCCATTTGACGATCTGCTGCTGGATCAATACCGCCGCGATATCGCCCCGGCGGTGGAGCGTACCCGTTTTCTTCGCGCCGAATTGCCCAAGCCCGATGCCGTTGAAATAGCGCTCAAGCTTGAGGTCAATGGCCGCGAGCTGCTGCTCTGTGGCCGTATCGAAGACTGCTACCCCAAGGGGCTGGTCAACTTAAGGCCGGGTACCACCAAGCCCAAGGATCTGTTGAGCCTCTATATTCGCCATCTGTGCCTAAATGCCAGCGGCATTCACAGACACAGCTATCTGCTGGATGCCGGTCACTTCCACGCCATGGCGCCGCTCAAGGCCGAGTCCGCCAAGGCCCTGCTGGGTCAGTTGGCCGCCTTGTTTGAGCTGGGGCAGCATAGGCCACTGCCCTTTATGGCGCAAACCTCCATGGCGTACTTCAGCGCCGAGGTAGAAGATGGCTTGCCCATTGACACTGAACATCAGCTGCGGCTTGCTGAGGCCGAGAGCGCCTGGTTGGATGATGCCGGGTTCGGTGACGGCCAGGATCCCCATAACGCCCGCCTGTTCCGCTTTCCGGATGACTTTGGTTTAACCCTTGATGACAGCACCTATGCTGGCACGGCGGCGGATTTTGAGCTCAAAGCTGGTGAACCTGAGTTGAGTGAAGATGAGTTGAGTGAAGATGAGTTTACGCTGAGCAACATGAGTGCGGGGTTGCCAGGCGGCTGGCAACTCAGACTCAAGCAGAGCCTGAGTTTCCCGGGGTTGGCCCAGGGGATTTTGGCGCCGCTTATCAGCCTTTACCACAAAGACAAACTGGCCGCCCTGGCCGATTTTACCCAGATGGGGCAGGAATAATATGCAAGCACTGGAGCCATTGAGTTTACCGCTGAGCGGCCGGCGCCTGATTGAGGCCAGTGCCGGAACCGGCAAGACCTACACCATTTCCGGCCTCTATCTGCGCTTATTGCTGGGTGATTTTGAGCGCCCGGGCCTCAGCTGTGAGCAGATCCTGGTGGTCACCTTTACCAACGCCGCCACCGAAGAGCTGCGCGACAGAATACGCAAAAGGATCCGCAGCTGTTATCAGCGCTTTATCGGCCTAAGCGTCAAAGACGATTTTATCGAGCAGCTTTATCAACGCTGCCCGCCAACTCAGCGAGCAACCGCCCTCAAACAGCTGGATCTGGCGCTCAAGAGCCTGGATGAAGCCGCCATTTTTACCATTCACGGCTTTTGCCAGCGGATCCTCTCGGATATGGCCTTTGAGTCGGCGCTGCTGTTCGAGTCGGAATTTGCCCTGGATGACAGCGAATACCTGCGCCAGAGTGTGCGCGATTTCTGGCGCCATGTCTGCTATCGGCTGCCAACAGCGCTGGCGACCGCGATAGCCGCCCATTATGCCACTCCGGATACGCTGGGGCGCGAATTGAGACCACTGCTCGGCGCCAGTCAAGCGAGCGCCAACCGCGACCCGGGGAAATTCGACCAATATGCCGAGCAGTTGCAGACTCAGCTTGCAAGACTGCGACTGAGCTGGCCAAGAGAAAGGGACGCCACCGAGGCCCTGCTCCACAGCCTGCCGCTCAACGGCACCAGCTATGGCAAGCAGGCCGATGGCTACCCCAAGCTCACGGCCATGCTGGAGCAGATGGACAACTGGGCCAAGTATCATCAGGGGCTGCCGACCCCGAAACTCCTGGACAGCCTGGCTCTCGGGTCACTGAAACTGAGAAAAGGCGGCGAAATCCCTACAGCACAACAGGCGCCGCTACTGGCGCAGATAGAAGCGCTCAAAGACAGCGTAGACTCGCTTATTCCGGCATTTCTCTATCAGGCAAGAGCCCAGATAGCCGAGCGTTTTGCCGAGCTCAAGGCCGAGCGCAACTTGCTGAGCCCGGACGATCTGCTGCTGACCCTGGCCAAGGCCATAGACGGCCTGACCCGGACGGCGCCGGATAGCGGCCTTGCCATAGGTGAGCAGCTCAAGCAGAAAATAGGCAAACGCTTCCCGGTGGCACTTATCGACGAATTTCAGGATACGGATCCGCTGCAGTTTGCAATTTTCTCCGGCATCTACCCGGCGCAATTGCCACAGCAGGATGCGGATGCCGGCGCCGAGCCTGAACCCAAGCCTGATCCAAGTCGCACGCTGTTGATGATAGGCGATCCCAAGCAGGCGATTTACGCCTTTCGCGGCGCCGATATCTATACCTATATTGAGGCCAGGCGTAATACCGCCGATCACTATAATCTGGACACCAACTATCGCTCGGCCAGCAACATGATTGCAGCGGTCAATCGCCTGTTTGCCAACCGCAGCGATCCTTTTATCAGCGACGCCATCCCGTTCGAGCCGGTCAAGGCCAAGGACGCAGGCAGCAAACAGCTGCTCGCGCCCGGCGCAGACTCGGCGGCGCTGCAGCTCAGGCTGCTCAAGGAAGATCCGGACAAGGGCCTCAACAAGACCCAGGCCCGTAAACTGCTGGCCGAAGATACTGCTGCCGAAATCGTGCGCCTGCTCAATGCCGCCAACCGCGGCGAGTGCCGCCTCACCGGCAGTGAGCAGCCGCTGCGCGCCCGGGATATCGCCATTTTAGTGCGCGACAGAAATGAAGCCGCCGTCATGCAACAAGCGCTCAATAATCGCCAAATCGGCGCCGTGTTCCTCAGCCGCGACTCGGTAATGGGCACTGAGGAAGCGCGGGAAATCGCCCTTATCCTCAAGGCGCTCGCCAGCCCCAGGGATGAACGGGCGATTCGCTCGGCACTGGCCTGCCGCTTGCTGGGCTTCAGCGCCAATAAGATCCATGAGTTCAACCAATCTGAGACACTGCGCGCCGAGGTGCTCGATACCTTCATGTCGCTGCATGAGCTCTGGAGCCGCCGCGGCATCATGCCGGCGCTGCTCAATCTCGCTGATCACTGGCAGCTGCTGGAACGGCTTGGCCGAGAAGCCAACGCCGAGCGGCGTCTCACCGATTTTCGCCATCTGGCGGAAGTGCTGCAGCAAAAATCCACCGAGCTCGAAGGCATGAGCGCCCTGGTCAACTGGTTTGAGCAGGAACTGCTCTCCGGCCAAAGCCGTGAAGAGCAGCAGCTGAGGCTCGCCAGCGAACAAAACCTGGTGCAGATAGTCACCATCCATAAGAGTAAAGGGCTGGAATATCCTGTGTGCTTCATCCCCTTTGTCAGTTTGGCCCGCGACGGCAGTCGCCGCCCCTCGCCCATGCTGTACCACAAAGACAATCAATTAGTCTGGGATCTGGACGCCAGTGACGAAGGCTGGGAAGCCTGTAAACGCGAGACGCTGGCCGAAGATCTGCGCCTCTTGTATGTGGCGCTGACCCGGCCCGTATATCGCTGTTATCTGGGGCTGGCCAACCACTGCCGCATGAACAAGACGGGCATCAACAGCTTTTTGAAAGACACAGCCATAGGCTATCTGCTCGGCATTGAAGACAAGGACTGTGACGGCGACAGGTTGCAAAGCGCCGCCGCATCCCTTGTTTGCGAGGCCATCTCCTTGACCGGGATGGGCGATGCAGACCCAAGTCGCCTTCAAGGCACTGAAAACCATTCCCCAAGCCCACTTTGTGCCCAGGTGCCGGCGGCGCGTCAAGGCGCGCCCTGGCGGGTCGGCAGCTATTCCGGCCTGGTCAAACATCTGCCCCACGAGCGGGTGTTGCCGGGCGCCGGTGATGAGGAGTTTGAAATCGAACCTGCCTCTGTCTATGAACCACAGGATGTCTTGCAGGCCAACCGCTTCAGCTTCGAGCGCGGCGCCAATGCCGGTTCTTTTATGCACCTGGTGCTGGAGAAAATCGACTTTACCCAGGCCGAGGAGGAACTCTTGCTGCATCTGCCCCAGGCGATGCAGCAATACGGCATCGACAGCGATTGGCAAGATGTGCTTTATGACTGGTATCGGGATCTGCTTAACGCCGACATCGCTCTGCCTCAGGGGCAGAGTCTGCGCCTGGTTGATCTCAGCAAGCGCCAAAAGCTGGTGGAGATGGAGTTTTATCTGCCCCTTGGCGGCGATACCCAGCTTATCGATACCGAGCTCAGCCGCTTGCTGGCCAAACACGGTTATGGCGGTGAACTGCGCTTCGATGCCTTCAAGGGCATGCTCAAGGGGTTTATCGATCTTACCTTTGAATATCAGGGCCGTTTCTATATTGCCGATTATAAATCCAACCATCTTGGGGACGATTTCAGCGATTACCGCCAGGACAAGATGGCCGCCGCCATCAGCGAGCACAGATACGATCTTCAGTACCTGCTCTACAGCCTGGCGCTGCACAGATATCTGAGCCTCAAACTGCCGGACTATTGTTATCAAAACCATTTCGGCGGCTGCTGTTATCTGTTTCTACGGGGCATGTCAGCGGCTCATCCCGGCGCCGGGGTGTTTGTGGACAGGCCGGATGAAGCGGTGATCCTGGCCCTGGATGCCTTACTCAAGGGCGAGTCGCCCTCGAGCGCCCCTCAGTTGGAGTTGAGTCTATGACAGATAGCCCATCAATACTGCAAAGCAGCCAAGCTGTTACTGCGCTGCTCAAGCAATGGGAAGAGCAGCGGCTGCTGACGGCGCTCGACCGCCACTTTGCGCTGCAGATGGCCGCCATTCACCGGGAGCCAGCACCGCTGTTTCTGTTGCTGTGCGCCCTGCTGAGCCGCCAGTTATCATCGCAGCACGCCTGCCTGCCACTGGGGAGCATAGCGTTTGATAATCCGCTGGCAGAGCCCCGCCCCAGTGTGCGCCTCAATACCGACCCGGCAAACCTTGAGCTGGCGGTGGCCAGTTTTGCCGCCGTCGGCGCCCCGGGTGAAGACAAACCCTTGATCCTCGACGCTGGCCGCCTCTACCTCAAACGCTATTATGATTTTGAGTGCCGGGTCGCCCGGCGACTCACCGCCATGGCCGCCACTGAATACCCCGCCACCGACGAAGTGCGGCGCGCGCTGGATTGCCTGTTTTTGCCGCCCGCCAGCCATACTGGCCCAGCGACTAATGGTGCAGCTCAAACTGATAGTGAAACTCAAACTAATAGTGAAAATTCCGGCAAACGCGATTGGCAAAAAGTCGCCACCGCCACCGCCTATTGTCGCCAGTTGGCGGTGATCACCGGCGGCCCGGGCACAGGCAAGACCACCACAGTCACTAAGCTGCTGATGCTCCTGTGTCTCGGCAGTGAGATGAACATACGTCTGGTGGCCCCCACGGGTAAAGCGGCTGCGCGCCTGACCGAATCGATAAAGGCCTCCAAACAGCGCCTGGCCAAAGAGCTTATGCCCTTTGCTGCCGAGCTTGACCTTGGCGCCATAGACAAGATCCCCGAAGAAGCCGCCACCGTGCATCGCCTGCTGGGGGTGATCCCCGGCTCGCACAAATTCCGTCATCACCAAGACAACCCGCTGCATCTGGATCTGCTGATTGTCGATGAAGCCTCCATGGTGGACTTGCCTATGATGGACCGGCTGCTCGATGCCCTGCCCGCCAATGCCAGGTTGATACTGCTCGGGGATCAGGATCAACTGGCCTCGGTGGAAGCCGGCGCCGTGCTCGCCGATATCTGCGCCGGTCTGCGCCACCAGCAGGACTGGCGCATGCGTTACAGCGCCGAGTTTGCCGCAACCCTGACAAGGCTCACCGGCTTTGACCTCAGCGATTGCGTCAATCTCGCCCCCGGCATAGGCAACAATCTTTGTATGCTGCGTCACAGCCACAGATTCCGCGGCGATGCCGGCATAGGCGTGCTGGCCAAGGCGGTCAACCTCAGTGATGGCGCCGCGATAACTGCGGCCTGGAATGGCGGTTATCAAGAGCTTGAGTGGCTGGAAATAGGTAAACAGCAGCAGGGGCTGGCTCAGCTTCTCAGCCAGGCCTGTGAGCACTACCGCGACTATTTGGAAGTGGTGCACAGGCCGGACATTGGCGCCGAGGAGATCATCGCCCGTTACAATCGCTTTCGACTGCTGTGCGCCACCCGTGGCGGCGATTTCGGTGTCGAAGGGATCAATCGGCAACTGACACAAGTGCTGAAACAGGCCGGACTGATCGCCCCACAGCAGGAGTTTTATCCGGGCCGGCCGCTGATCATCCAAAGCAACGATTACAACCTGGGGCTGTTTAACGGCGATATCGGCGTTATTCTGCCCGACCGTGACAGCAACAGGCTGCTGGCGCACTTTATTCAGGCCGACGGCAGTGTGCTCAAGGTGTTGCCGGCGCGTCTTCCAGGCCACGAGACCTGTTTTGCCATGACAGTGCACAAGTCCCAGGGCAGTGAATTTGATTCTGTGGCCTTGGTGTTGCCGCCAAGCCCGAGTCCGGCGCAGCTGCAACTGCTCACCAAGGAGCTGATCTACACCGCCATTACCCGCGCCAAACAACATTTTTGCTGCCTGGGTAACAGCTCAGTGTTTGACGGCGCCTGTCGTCGCCTCACGCGCCGGGCCTCGGGGCTGGCCGATAGGCTGTGGCAGTGATTGTGGCAGAGATTATGGCTATGGCAGAAACTATGACTGTGGCCATGACTATAACGAAAACAGCAACCGAGCCCAATGATTTACGGCCCGCTTCGCTCTGGCGGCAAAATAACCAGATGAGAGCCAGCGTCAGCTGCCGTTATACTCAAGGCCTGTCTAAGCAGGCATAATATCGGCCAAGGTTATTTATCAGGCCGCTCAGTCAGGAGAATTCATGAGCAAAACCCATATCTTGTTACTCTGTGGCGGCGGGGCCGCCGAGCACAGTATCTCTTTGATGTCGGCTGACTATATCGAAAGCTGCCTGGCAAATATTCCCGACATGGAAGTGCTCAGATTGGAGCTGGACGCCGCCGGCCACTACCACACCAAGCAGCGCCAGGTTTGCGAGCTGACCAATCGCCGTGAAGTGCGCTTCGATGAGGCCGAGCCCAGCTGGCCGGTGGACTATGTGATCCCCTGCATTCACGGCTATCCGGGTGAGACCGGCGATATTCAGTCCTATTTCAATCTGATCAACCTGCCCTATTTCGGCTGCGGCTCCGAACCCAGCAGCAACTGCTTCAACAAGGTCACGGCCAAGATGTGGTTCAGTGCGCTCGGTATCCCCAATACCCCTTATCTGTTTCTCAGTGAAGCCGGTGAAGCGGCCAACACCCGCTGCCGTGAGGCCTTGAATGAATGGGGCTCACTGTTTATCAAGGCGGCATCCCAAGGGTCATCCGTCGGCTGCTACCGGGTGGACAACGGCGATGATATCCCCTCGGTGCTGGAGCAGGCCTTCAGTTACTCCCCCTACGTGGTGGTGGAAAAGACCATCAAAGCCAGGGAGCTGGAAGTGGCCGTATATGAATACCAGGGTGAAGTGATTGCCACAGTGCCTGGTGAAATCATCTGCGCCAACAACACCTTTTACAGCTTCGATGAGAAGTATGATGCCAAGAGCAAGGCGGTGACCAAGGTCGAGGCCGAGTTGAGCCAAGCGCAAATCGATACCATACGCGATTATGCCATTCGCGCCTTTAAGGGCATGAAGCTGTCCCACCTGTCGCGTATCGACTTCTTCCTTACCGATGAAGGCGAGATACTGCTCAACGAGATCAATACCTTCCCGGGCATGACGCCCATCTCCATGTTCCCCAAGATGCTCAGCAACAATGGCCATGATGTCAGCGAGTGGCTGGTGAGTAACATTAGACGCCAGCTGAGCGAACCGCTCAAGTAAAGCACCAGTAAAGTTCTAGGTTGAACCAAGCACCAACCGGACTGAAGCAAACGCAAAACCACACCCGCCACTCGCGCGGGTGTTCTTTATCCTGCTAAGCTGAAAATAGGTGTGACGGCATGCAGGAGAGCTTATGTTCAGTGCGATAGATATAGATCATCTGGTGTTGATCTGCAGCAGTCTGGAAACCAGCCAAGCATTCTATACCCAAGTACTGGGGGCTCATCCCGAGCGGCGGCTCGACTCCCCTTGCCTGCTGCAACTGAGATTCGGCAGCGCCCTTATCGATCTTGTGCCAAGAAGCGATCAACCCGCAGGCCTCAATATGGCGCACTTCTGCCTCAATATTGCCGCCAAGGATGAAGCCTCAGTGTTGCAACACCTGGAGCAACACGGCGTGCACCACGAAGGCTTTTCGGAAAAATATGGCGCCCGGGGATACAGCCGCTCTATCTATATTTACGATCCGGACGGCAATCAAGTGGAGCTTAAACTCCTGAGTCGGCAACAAGAGAGCGGCCAATAAGGCGTTGCTTAATCATGGTTTTTGACTGGCGATTTAACAGATAAAAAAGCGCGCCGGAAGGATCCAGCGCGCTTTTTCCATGAAGCAATAGGCTCTGCCCAAAGTTTTGGGCTCAGAAGCCTTCCACTCCCTGCATATCCGGCAGGTGGTGGGCTATCCCCTTGTGGCAGTCGATACAGGTCTTCTCTCCGCTTGCCAGCGAGGTGGAGTGCATATTGGCCGCCCGCTGTGACTGACGGGTGAAGTCCATGTACTGGAAGTTATGGCAGTTTCGACACTCCAGCGAGTCGTTGGCCTTGAGTCTGGCCCACTCATGCTCGGCCAGTTCACGCCGCTTGGACTCGAACTTCTCCCGGGTATTGATGGTGCCGAACACCTTGCCCCAAACCTCCTTGGAAGCCTGCATCTTACGGGCTATTTTGTCGGTCCAATTATGGGGAACGTGGCAGTCCGGACAGGTCGCCCGCACCCCGCTGCGGTTAGTGAAATGTATGGTGGTCTTCAGCTCCTGATAGACGTTGTTCTCCATTTCATGGCAACCGATACAAAAGGCCTCCTGGTTGGTGGCTTCCAGGGCAGTGTTGAAACCACCCCAGAAGATGATCCCGGCGACAAAGCCTCCCAGGGTCAGAAAACCCAGACTGAAGTGAACACTGGGCCGGTTCAGCACCCGCCATATCTGTTTCAGTTTCTCAAACATAGCGACTCCTAATGGCTGGATGGGTTCTCAGCCCCGGACTTGAGCAAGTGATCCATATCGACAAAGTCATTCTCCACCATCAATCTGGCGTCCAGTTGCGGCACATGGCACTGGGTACAGAAATAACGTCTGGGTGACAGCTCGGCCAGGAAGTTGTTGTCTCTGTCCATATAGTGAGTCACGCTCACCATAGGTGCCTGCGATTCGCCGGTGCGACTGCGGGCATGACAGGACATGCACTTGTTGACCTTAAGATCCAGCTGGTAGCCGTCTATCTTGTGCGGTATAACCGGCGGTTGCATCGGGTAGTTACGGGTCTGTTTGATGTCCGTATTTCTCACCTTCTGCATCACAGGCGGTGTCGGCTGGCTATTGAGCGGCGCCTGACGCAAAGTCGCCACCTTATCCTCGGGAATACCGGCGGCATTGACAGTCAAAGTGGTCAGCAGTGCAGCAAAGGCCAACAGGGTATGATTCGATTTCATCTTCTTATCCTCCTCAGGCCTTCATCACTTTCACGGCACACTTCTTGAAATCAGTCTGCTTGGACAGCGGATCTGTGGCATCCAGAGTCACCTTGTTGATCAACTGACTGGCATCGAACCAGGGGACAAACACCAAACCCACCGGCGGCTTGTTGCGACCGCGGGTTTCCACCCGGGTCAGTATCTCGCCGCGGCGGGACACTACCTTGACCTCATCACCTCGGCGCAGGCCGCGTTTTTTGGCATCATCCGGATGCATAAAGCACACGGCATCCGGGAAGGCGCGATAGAGCTCGGGTACCCTCTGGGTCATGGAGCCTGAGTGCCAATGTTCCAGCACCCGCCCGGTAGAGAGCCAGAGATCATATTCTGCATCCGGGGATTCTGCCGCCGGCTCGTATGGCAGCGCGAAGATAACCGCCTTGCCGTCTTTTTTGCCATAAAACTCAAAGCCCTTGCCGGGTTTAACGTAGGGATCCGAGCCCTCACGGTAGCGCCAGAGGGTTTCTTTGCCGTCAACCACAGGCCAGCGCAAACCATGGGCCTGGTGGTACATTTCAAAGGGAGCCAAGTCGTGACCGTGACCACGGCCAAAGGTGGCGTATTCTTCAAAAAGCCCCTTTTGTATATAGAAACCAAAGTGCTTGGCCTCGTCGTTCAGGTACTTGTTATCGCTTTCACTGAGAGGAAACTTGTCAACATTGCCGTTCTGGTACAGCACTTCATACAAGGTCTTGCCCTTGTATTCAGGATTGGCCGCCAACACAGCCTCGGACCAGACTTCGTCTGTGGTAAAGCGCTTGGAGAACTCCAGCAACTGCCAGAGATCAGAGCGCGACTGTCCGGGCGCTGTCACCAACTGGTGCCAGAACTGGGTGCGGCGCTCGGCGTTACCATAGGCGCCCTCTTTCTCCACCCACATGGCAGTGGGCAAAATGAGATCCGCGGCCTGGGTGGTAACCGTTGGGTAAGCATCGGACACCACAATAAAGTTTTCCGGGTTACGGTATCCGGGCAAGCCTTCTTCGTTGATATTGGGGCCGGCCTGCATATTGTTATTCACCTGCACCCAGTAGCAGTTGAGATCGCCATCTTTCAGGCGCCGGTTCTGCTCTACTGCGTGGTAGCCTGGCTTGGGCGGAATAATCCCGGAAGGGATTTTCCAGATGGTCTCGGCAATCTTGCGGTGCTCTGGATTATTCACCACCAGATCCGCCGGCAAGCGATGGGAGAAGGTGCCCACTTCCCGCGCAGTACCGCAGGCTGAAGGTTGACCTGTGAGTGAAAACGGACTGTTGCCCGGGGTGGCTATTTTGCCGGTCAGCAAATGGATATTGTAGATAAGGTTGTTACACCAAACCCCGCGGGTATGCTGGTTAAAGCCCATGGTCCAGAAGGAGGTCACCTTCACCTCGGGATCGGCGTAGAGTTTCGCCAGCTCCAGCAATTTATGTTCGGGTACGCCCGAGAGCTTGCTGACCTTCTCCAGGCTGTAATCGGCGACAAACGCCTTGAACTGATCGAAGTCCATCGGGGTGGATTCACCGGCGGTGGCCACGTTCTTGGCTTTTTGCTGCAACGGATGTGAGGGCCGCAGGCCATAGCCGATATCGGTTGTACCTCTGCGGAAGTTCACATGCTTGTTGACGAAGTCCCAATTAACCTTGTCATTACTGATGATGTAGTTGGCGACATAGTTGAGAATGGCCAGATCGGTTTGCGGCGTGAAGACAATCGGCAAGTCGGCCAAATCAAAGCTTCTGTGCTCGAAGGTGGACATCACAGAGACTTTTACATGGGGCGCGCTGAGGCGTCTGTCTGTGACCCGGCTCCAGAGGATTGGGTGCATCTCGGCCATGTTGGAGCCCCAAAGCACAAAGGCGTCGGCAGCTTCAATATCGTTGTAGCAGCCCATGGGCTCATCCATGCCAAAGGTACGCATAAAGCCGCCCACGGCCGAGGCCATACAGTGACGGGCGTTAGGATCGATATTGTTGGAGCCGAAACCCGCCTTCATCAGCTTGGAAGCGGCATAACCTTCCCAAACCGTCCACTGACCTGAACCAAACATGCCTACCGCCGTCGGCCCTTTGGTCTTGATGGTGTGCTTCCACTTCTCGGCCATGATGTCAAAGGCCTGATCCCAACTGATAGGGGTAAATTCACCATGCTTGTCGTATTTGCCGTCTGTCATCCGCAGCATGGGAGTCTGCAGCCTGTCATGGCCATACATGATCTTCGACAGGAAGTAGCCTTTAATGCAGTTGAGGCCGCGGTTGACCTCACTGTTGGCATCGCCATGGGTCGCCACGACCCGGCCTTCGCGGGTGGCCACCATCACAGAGCAGCCAGTACCGCAAAAGCGGCACGGCGCCTTGTTCCAATCTAACTGGGTGTGTTCTGAACTGGTGATCAGGTTGCTGGCGGTGGCAGGTAAAGCCAATCCGGCGACCCCGGCTGCCGCCATGGCGGCATTGGCCTTCATGAATTCGCGTCTGTTCATTTTCATTGCTCTTCCTCTTCGAGCTGTTCACACTGGTGATACACCATAGCGGTGGAGATCACGCCCTTGAGGGCATTGATCTTGTCCATGGTGGCGAGGATCGCCTGTTCGGTCGGGCCTTCCAGCACCACAACCAGCTTGCTTTCATCGTTAACCGACAACTCGGCATTGCCGAATGACAGAATTTGCTGACGAACGCCGGCCATCTTGGGTGGCATCACCTGAAGGATCAGGCTGCTGACATGCAATTCCCTACTCATCTCGTTCCCCTGTTTTAAGGACTCTCGTTATGCTGGCGTTAACCGGCTCCCGGTGGACCGGTTAAAATTTGGCTAAACCAGATGGCAAAGCCCAAACCGCTGACCAGCAAAACCGACAACAGCGGCGCCAAAAAAACCGTCAGGAAGATAAATATCTTCAGTTCCAGACGTTTTTCATCAGTACTCGGTGTCTCGCTCATGGCTCCTCCCTAGGTGCAATGAAGATGGCTTGCTGCTGTGCTATTCCAGGGCAACGGCCGCCAAGCCCGGCAGATTAAAGCCGCCTTTTAAATGCAACTTGTTTTCGGTTTTGATCATAAAGCCAAAGTGTTAACAAACTGTATACCCCCAAGTTGGTAAACACCTGATGCCGTTGATCTGGATCATATAAATAGCCGGTAAAAGACGGATATCACTTATTTCAACCGCCTCAATCGATTGTAATTTCGATATTTTCCGCTTTTAGCTATTCAGGCTCACATGAAATACAGCAAAGAAGTGGCTATTTCGCCAATAACTAACGGTTAAAAAACCAACGAAATAAGCAAAATATCCCTTAGGGAGTAGTGTCCAGGCTGGGCGGGCTTTAAAGCGATAAAACGGCTATATAAGGAGAAACTGAATCCTGTTTCAGGTCACAGAATTCAGTAAAAACAATATCTTGCGGTTGCAACTACAGACAGAGCTCCTTAGCATTATCATGCATTTTAGTTATATCTTTTTTGATTTCAGGGACCAAATTTCAAACGCCTGTTTGTGCGTCGTCCCAACCAAGGAGAGCCAGTCGTGAACCCCTTTACCCACCCTACTACACTGCCCTTAGTGCTCGGTTTGAGTCTGTCATTTTCCGTTGTCGCAGCAGATAAAACATCGAGCCTGCAATATCAGACCTGGGCGCAAACCTCAGAGGAGATGCAGCGGGAAGATATGCTTGAGAAAAACCCCGCCAGCGTGATCCTCTGGGCCGGCTCGGCTTATGCCAAGGAGTACCATAGCCCCAGAGGGCACCACTTTGCCGTCGCCGATGTCAGTCACAGTCTACGCAGTGGTGTTAGCCCCAAGGCTGGTGAAACAGGCCTATCGGCCAGCTGTTGGACCTGCAAAACGCCGGATGCGCCCAGGCTGATGAAAGAGCTGGGTGTAGAAGGCTTCTCTGCCAAGAGCTTTGCCGAGCTGGGTCCGGAAATCCAAAATCCTGTGTACTGCTCCGATTGCCATACCCAAGGCTCAGCTGAACTGACACTGCCAAGACCTCATGCCCAGGATGCCATGGCCAAAGTGCACAAACCCTTTGGCGAACAAAATCAGTCTATGCAGCAATCACAGGTTTGCGGCCAGTGCCATGTCACTTACTACTTCCAGCCTGAGCGCCAGGACAAGGTCAATATCCCTTGGATCTTCGGCAACAGCGCCGATGAGATAGAAAAGTACTATGATGCCCGGCAGTTTTTCGAGTGGGTACACCCGATATCGAGAACGCCGCTGGTGAAGGCGCGCCATCCCGAGTTTGAGCACTGGAACCGCAGCGTCCACGCCGAGGCTGGAATCAGTTGTGTCACCTGTCATATGACCCAGGAAACCAGCGCCGACGGCAAATCTTTCACCAACCACAAGATAACCAACCATCTGCCGGACTTTGAAGCGGCCAATTGCAGCAGTTGTCACCAGAGTCAGCAACACATTACCCAACTGATTGCCGACAACAAGGCGCTACTGGAGACCAAGGCGCAACAGTTACAGGAACTGCTTATCAAGGCCCACTATGAAGCCGGTGCCGCCTGGAAGGCCGGTGCCCAATGGCAACAGATAGGAGAGGCCATTATGGGGATACGCCATGCGCAGTGGCGCTGGGACTTTGCCATGTCCTCCCACGGTATTCACGCCCACAACGCCAAAGAGGGTGAAGCCCTGCTGAACAAGGGCTTAGAGCAGATCCGCGCTGCCAGAGAGATATTGAGCAAGCTGAATGCCGACCTTGGCGTAACCCGAGTCGATTATCCGGACTACAGCACCAAGGCCAAGGCGCAGGCAGCCATAGGCGTGGAGCTGGAGAAACTGACCGAGGAGAAGCAGGCCTTTATCAAGACTGAAGTGAAAAAACATTGGCCCAAGGCTGCAAACTTCGGCTATTGAGCGGCAAGGTGAACAATAGCCGGAATGAGAGCCAAGCCTTAATCAAAACATGCAAATTTGATTGGGAATAAGCGGCGTTCGACAATAGCCGCGGTAGGAAATATGGCCGTTTACCAGGCGGGCACCAGCAGGCACTGTGTGCTCTGGGCCCGCCTGTTTTTTTATCGCGTCCACTTTAGGAGCCAAACGCGGCTGTCAGCTGGATTTTCAGTTAAAACTGCTGCAACTGGTTGAGGATGCGCTTTTCCGATATCGGATAAGCAGTGCCCAGACTCTGGGCAAAACAGCTGACCCTGTACTCTTCCAGCATCCAGCGCACCTCGGCCAGCGCCTCCGGTACCGCCTGGCTACGCGGCACCTTGGCAAGCGCGGCCTTGAACTCTATCTCGGCGTTGTGAATGCTGTGCAGGTGCAAACGGTCACGGTTGGGATCCACCGGCAGTTTGTCCAGGCGCAGCTCAATCGCCTTGAGATAGCGGATCAGATCCCCAAGGCGGCGCCAACCGGAAGCTTCAACAAATCCCTTGAACACCAGAGCGTCCAATTGGCTTTGAATATCACTCATGGCAAAGGCGATATCCAGGCTAATTTTGCCCTTGAGACGCTTACGGATCTTCTGGTGCAAGGTCAAAATCTGCTCCACCTTAAGGGCGATGGCCGCTGCGGTTTCATTGAGCTCGGCCCTGACAATCTCCTTGGCTTTGGCAAAGTCATCGGCACTGCGGACATCCAACTGCTGCTCATCCAAAAGCTGCTGAATTGCCGCGGCAATAATGTCATCTATCAGTATCTGTACCTGGCCGAATGGATTGAAATACATCGCCAGTTTGGCCTTGTTGGGCAAGGCCTGCTGTAGATGTTTCACCGGCGATGGAATATTGATAAGCAGCAGCTTTCTCAGCCCTTGTCTGTGGTGGGAAAGCGCCTGCTGTTCGTCATCAAATAATTTGATAGAAACTGTATCACCGGCATCCACCAAGGCGGGGAACGCCTTCACCTCATAGCTGCCTTTGCGGCTTTGATATTCCTTCGGCAGGTCGCCAAAGCTCCATTCGGTCAGGGCGTTTTGCTCTATGCCCTTGTCGGCAACCTTGCGTATCGCCTGGTTTACCTGCCCCTGCAATGATGCCTTGAGGCTGTCGAGATCCCGGCTCTGGGCCAAGAGCTTGCCCTTATCGTCTTCCACCTTGAAGTTCATCTTCAGATGGTCGGCAATGGCGTTGAGATCGAAATCCTCCGGATTGACACGGGTGCCACTCATTCTCAGCAGCTGTTTGCACAGGGAGGGCAACAAAGGCTGGTCAAAAGGTTCCATCGCCTGCACACAGGCGCGGGCATAATCCGGCGCCGGCACAAAATTGCGCCGCAGCGGTTTGGGCAAGGACTTGATCAGGGCAACACACTTCTCCTCCCTGAGCCCCGGTACCTGCCAGTCAAAATCGGTTTCATCCAACTGATTGAGCAGCGCCACCGGAATAAGCACAGAGACGCCGTCATCCTCGGCCGCCGGTTCAAAATGGTAACTCAGCTTGAGGCTGAGATTGCCCTGCTGCCAGCTGTCGGGGAAGTCCAATGCTGATACATGGGTGTCATCCCTTTGCATCAAGAGTTCGCGGCTGAAATTGAGCAGCTCAGGGGTCTCTCTCCTGGCCTGTTTCCACCAGGTGTTGAATTTGGGCTGGTTGTATATCCCTTGTGGAATGCGTTCATCGTAGAAGGCGAACAAGGCGTCTGTATCCACCAGAATGTCGCGCCGCCGCGACTTATGTTCGAGATCTTCCACCTCTTCGAGCAACGCCTGGTTGGCCTTGAAGAAGGCTTCATTGCAGCGCAGCTCACCCTCGGCCAGAGCCGAGCGAATAAAGATTTCCCGAGCCTTAACCGGCTCCAGCGGGCCAAACTGTACCCGGCGGCGGTTGACTATGGTGAGGCCATAGAGCACCTGATTTTCCAGGGCGATCACACTGCCCTGTTTGGCTTCGAAATGGGGCTCGTTGTGCTGCTTCTTGACCAGATGCGCCGCCAGAGACTCGAGCCATACAGGATCGATACGGGCGCAGGTACGGGCGAACAGGCGTGATGTTTCGGTAAGCTCGGCCGCCATAATCCACTTGGGGCCCTTCTTGGCCAGCGGCGAGCCGGGAAACACAAAGAAGCGCCGGTTGCGGGCCCCCAGATACTCGTTGTCTTTATCCTTGAAGCCGATATGGCTCAGCAGCCCCGAAAGCAGCGCCTGGTGCAGCGGCTCATATTCGGCGGCCTGACTGTTGAGGCGCCACTTAAGGTCGTGCACACTCTGACGCAGCTGGGCATAGAGATCCTGCCATTCGCGAATACGCAAATAGGCCAGATACTCGGCCTTCACCTGCTTGCGGAACTGGCTGGATGACAGGCTCTTCTGTTGCTCTTTGAGGTACTGCCACAGATTGAGCCAGGCAACAAAGTCGGAGTCTTTGTCGGCAAAACGGCGATGGGCCTCATCGGCGGCCTGTTTCTTCTCATGTGGCCGCTCGCGGGGATCCTGAATCGATAACCCGGCAACAATCACCATCACCTCATGCAGACAGCCAAGCTTATTGGCCTCAAGCACCATGCGGGCCAAGCGGGGATCGACCGGGATCTTCGCCAGATCGCGCCCGAGCGGGGTCAGTTTCAGCGCCCCTTTGTGCTTGCTCACCGCCTGCAACTCTTCGAGCAGCAAGAAACCGTCGCGGATATGGCGCGGATCCGGTGGCTGAATGAAGGGGAAGCCCTCAATGTCACCCAGGCCTATGGCCAGCATCTGCAGGATCACGGATGCCAGGTTGGTGCGCAGAATTTCAGGATCGGTAAACTCCGGCCGATTGATAAAGTCCTGTTCGTCATAGAGGCGAATACAGATCCCCGGTCCAACCCGGCCGCAACGTCCCTGGCGTTGATTGGCACTGGCCTGGGAGATGGGCTCAATCGGCAAACGCTGCACCTTGGTACGATAGCTGTAGCGGCTTATCCTGGCGGTACCTGGGTCGATAACATAGCGGATCCCGGGCACAGTCAGCGAGGTTTCGGCCACGTTGGTGGCCAATACAATGCGCCGCCCTGGATGCGGCTTGAATACCTTGGACTGCTCGCCGTATGACAAACGGGCATAAAGCGGTAAGATCTCGGTATCGCGCAGGTTACGCTTTTTCAGCTGCTCAGCGGTATCGCGGATTTCGCGCTCGCCATTCATGAAAATCAGAATGTCCCCCGGGCCTTCACGACAGAGTTCATCGACGGCGGCAAAGATGCCGTCCATCAAATCCAAATCGGCGTCGTCATCCTGCAACAGGGGGCGATAGCGGGTTTCCACCGGATAGGTGCGGCCGGACACTTCCACCACGGGCGCATTGTCAAAGTGCCTGGAAAAGCGCTCCACATCTATGGTGGCCGAGGTGATGATCAACTTGAGATCCGGGCGCTTTTGCAAAATTTGCTTCAGATAACCCAGAATAAAGTCGATGTTGAGACTGCGTTCATGGGCTTCGTCTATGATGAGGCAATCATACTGACTGAGCCATTTATCCGATGCCAGTTCCGCCAGCAGGATACCGTCTGTCATCAACTTGATATAGGAGTCCTGGGAAACCGCATCGGCGAAACGAACCTTAAAACCCACCGCCTGACCCAGCTCTGTCTTGAGTTCATCGGCAACCCGGCTGGCCACACTGCGGGCCGCCAGCCGTCTGGGCTGAGTGTGACCAATCAGACCACGGCTGCCAAGCCCCAAATCGAGACAGATTTTAGGCAGCTGAGTGGTCTTGCCCGAGCCGGTCTCACCGGCCACTATCACCACCTGATGATTAATGATGGCCGAGGCGATTTCATCGCGCTTTTGTGACACCGGCAGCTCATTCGGATACTCGATGACAGGTCTGTCTGCCAGCCTTTGCTGCGCCCTTTCATAAGCCTGCACCGCGGCCTCACTGAGCTCGGCGAGTTTTTGCTGTTTGGCTTCTGAGTCGGGGCTTTTTTTCAAGCGAAACAAGCTGCGGCGAATGCGCGCCGCATCGGCCTGAAAGCAGAGATCCAGATATTCGCGGGAGAGTGGGTGCAGCTTAGCGTTCAAAACCTGTGTCCATTGGGATCAAAAACGGCGATCCTAACAAGGATACGCCGTCTTGGGTATGCTTACTGACTGATAACGCCCAAATTTCAGTCAAATCAAGCGTTGTTGTCAGGCCGGAGTCAAATAACACTGCTGCATATAGATATTCATGGCCTTGAGCACATTGGTACGGTTGATGGTGCCCACCACCCGGCCATCTTCCACCACAGGGTATATTTTCGGCTTCTGCCCCAGCATCTGCTCGGCCAGCTGCAATATGCTGTCATCCGGCCTGACCCAAAGGACATCGGCGCGCATGCAGTCGCGCACCACGGCGGTCAAATCGCAGTGATAACTGCTCTTGAGCATGGCAGCCATACAATCTTGCTGTGACAAAAAGCCCACCAGGCTTCCTGCTGCATCCACCACGGGCGCCCCACCCTTATTGGCCTCAAGCAGTTTTTCCACCGCAGTGGCTATCGACATATCCGCCTTCAGCAACACAGGCTGACGGTCCATATGATCACGTATTTTTATCGAATCCATAGCTTTCCCCAAGTTCAAAACGGCTTCATTGTTCAGTGTAGCCAATATTTTGCCCTTGGGGTTCAAGGCAGCAGCGATTGCCTCAATCCAAAATTTTAGTTATCCCGCCAGATCATCACTTCCGCCGCTTGATTGCTCTTGCGCCAGGCTCGGTACATACCTTCGGTGTTGAACGGTGTTGCCACATTGCCTCTTTGGTCAATGGCGATCACCCCGCCACTGCCGCCGGCTGAGATCAGCCGCTGATTGATCACTTCATCGGCAGCCTGCAAAATCGATTTTTGCTGATACTTGGCCCTGGCGCAGATATCGCCGGCCACATGGAAACGGATAAAGTACTCACCGTGGCCGGTCGCCGAAACGGCGCAGACACCGTTCTCGGCATAAGTGCCGGCACCTATTACAGGTGAATCACCGATGCGGCCATAACGTTTGGCTGTCATACCGCCGGTCGAGGTCCCGGCTGCCAGGTTGCCCTGCTTATCCAATGCCACTGCGCCAACGGTACCGAACTTGTAATCAAGATCCAGAGGACTAAGACGCGCCTGAAAGTCTTTATTGGCTTCGGCGGCGTTGATTTTGGCCTTGGCATCAAGAAGCTGCTGATAGCGCGCTTCGCTGTCAAAGCGATTGCCGGGCACCAGCTCCATTCCCAACGTCAGGGCGAACTCTTCGGCGCCCGCCCCCGAGAGCATCACGTGCTCTGACTTGTCCATCACGGCTCTGGCGAGATCGATTGGATGACGTATATGTTTAACCCCGGCCACTGCACCGGCATTCATGCTCTTGCCGTCCATAATGGAGGCATCCAGTTCATGAGCACCATCAAAGGTATACACTGCGCCGACTCCGGCATTAAACAAGGGACTGTCTTCCAGCACTCTAATGGCAGCCTGCACCGCCTCCATGCTGGCGCCGCCCTTATCCAGCACCTTATAACCGGCATTGACGGCTTCAGTCAGCTTGTCGCGGTAGGCTTTTTGCTGCTCTTCAGTCAAGGCCGCCTTGGAAATAGTACCGGCGCCGCCATGAATGGCAATCGCAAAAGGAGCCTCGGCCGCCCAGGCCGGCAGCAACCCGGGTAACAGGAGTCCAAGGCTCAGGGCAAGAGTTTTTATTTTTGTTTTCATTGTATTGCTTCCATATTAACGACTGCTGCCTTTGTAACCATTTTATGCCTGGATGGCAATCTGTTACTTGCCTGAGCCAAGATCAGAGGCGACAATAGCAGCAATGTTACGCTAAGCAAAAGTTCTGATTTCCTTGACCAAATACAGTCGCTTTCCCGCGTATATCCTGAGTTTTGCGTCGATCATGCTGGCAAGCCCCCAGGTAGTGGCCGCCGATGATCCTCTGCTTAATCTCCGCATTGAAGGGGTTTCGGGCGAGCTTGAGAAAAATATCCGCGCACACTTGGGCAACTTTCCGGAGTCCAAGGTGCAGCGCCGTGCCTATCTATTTAATGTCAGCGACAGCGTTGAGGCCGCGCTGGAATCCATGGGTTATTACCATGGCAAGTTGGAACAAGAGCTCAAGGAAAGCAAACAAGGGCCGTGGGAGCTCAAGCTCACTATCACTCCGGGAGAAGTTACCCGTCTGCAGTGGGTCGATATCCGCCTCGAAGGCGAAGTACTCAACGACCCCTGGATCAACCGCTGGCTCAGTCAGGTCAAGGTCAAACCCGGCGATCCCCTCAACCACGGCGATTATGAACAGATAAAGTCGCAGCTTATTTCGCTGGCGCTGGCCCGGGGCTATTTTGATGGCCATTATCAAAAATCAGAGATCCGCGTTAATCGCGACCTCAATCTGGCACAGTTCAACCTGTTTTTTGACTCGGGCAAGCGTTACCAATTTGGTGAAGTTAGCTTTGAAGGCCACAGTCTGCAGCCGCAGTTGCTCGATGACTTGTTGCCATTCAAACCCGGCGCGCCCTACAGTACCCGCAAGCTCACGCGGCTCAATCAGGAGCTGCTGGATACCGGCTATTTTGCCAATATCAAGGTGTTGCCCCAAATCGACAAGTTGACAGAAGACAGCATCCCGGTACGGGTCGAGTTGACCCCAAGACCGGATCACTCCATAGAGCTGGGTCTGGGTGCCGACATCGGGTCCAGCACAGACAGCAGCCTGGATCCCAGGGTCCGGGTGACCTGGCGCACCCCGCAGATCAACAGTTACGGCCATTCCCAGGAGACCAGCATAGAGTGGTCGAGAGACAGACCCAAATTCCTCTCTACCTATACTATTCCCCTGACTCATCCTTTGGATGATCAGCTCAAGATCCGCGTCGGTCTGCTGAGGGACAAATACGGCGTAACTCAGGACTATGTTCCTGAGGACAGGGACTTTAGCAATACAGGTCAGTTGGAATCGACCAAGAAGCTTCTCGGGGTTGGCCGCAGCAAACGCCTGCATAACGGTTGGCTACTGAGCTACTCGCTGGAAGCGATTCAGGAAAGCTACACCCAGTCGGATATTGATTATGATCCTGGATTTTTGCTGTTTGGTACCACGCTGTCCAAGACCATACGCGGCGATAACAGCCTGGATCCCAAGTCGGGTTTCCGGCAACTTTACAGTATTGAATATGCCGATCCTTCACTGGGTTCAGAGATCCGCCTGACTCGGATGCAGGCCAAATTCAAATGGATTGAGACTTTCTTTGAAAAGCACAGATTTGTTTCCCGTCTCGATCTCGGGGTCAACCTGGCGGCCGAAGGCGATCTGGCCTTGATCCCGCCGTCGCTGCGCTACTTCGCCGGTGGCGATCAGAGTATTCGTGGTTACAGCTATCAGGAACTTGGGCCTCACTTGGATTACACCAATGATCAGGGTGGTCTTTCACGGGAGGTGGTCGGTGGCCGCTATCTGGCGGTCGGTAGCCTGGAGTATCAATACTACCTGACCCCAAGCTGGCGGCTGGGTACCTTTGTCGACGCAGGTAACGCCTTTGATGTCAGTCAATTTGAACCTGTGGTTTCCGTGGGCGGTGGTATTCATTGGATATCCCCCATAGGCCCCATCAAACTGGATGTGGGCTTTGGCCTGCACGAATCCGATGCCGAAGACAGGCCCTGGCGTATTCACCTGACCATGGGGACAGAATTATGAGCCAAGCCCCAATGCCACAGGAACCCAACCCAAGCAGCAAGCAAGTGGCGAAAAAGACGCGCCCCCTGTGGCTCAAGTCCTTGAGATGGTTCACCCGCACTCTTTTGTATATCCCGCTCGGCTTGCTGGTGCTGTTGGCACTCTTGCTGGGCACGGCACCCGGGAGCCATTTAGCGGTATTTCTTGCCAGTGCTCTGGTGCCGGATCTTGAACTGGAATATGCTTCCGGCACCCTGAACCGGGAGCTGCAACTCAAACAGGTACACTGGCAGATGGACGGCATCAGTGTCGCTGCAGATGCCGTTACCCTTGCCTGGCAGCCTGCCTGCCTTTTGCAAAAGCAGTTATGTGTCGACGCCCTGGAGTTGACAACAACCCAGGTCGACATAGACACCAAGGCCTTCGCCTCAGATTCAGCCACAGAGGAAGAAGCGACAAGTTCGGGAGAACTGGTACTGCCCTTTGGCATCAGCCTGAAACAAGCAAGCATCACGGATATTCAAGTGCGGGTCGATGAGATGCATTTTGATGCTGCGGCATTGAATACAGCAGCCAATTGGCAGGAAAGTGGTTTGCAGATCATCCAGCTTGAAAGTCGCGGACTCAGCGTGCTGATCCCTGAGGCTAATGCGGCAGAAGCGCAAGCGACAGACAAAGACAAATCAGCCGCAGTGGCCAAGCAACAAAAAGCGGCACCAAAGAGTGAGACTGATGAATGGGCGCTGGCGCAGATGCCAAACGTTGCCATGCCCTTCCCCATCTATTTAAAGCATGCCGAGCTAAAGGACTCACGCCTGCAGATCATGGGGCGGGATGATAGGTTTGAGGAACTGCGTCTCAGCGCCAGCTACATCGGCGCTGAGCTGCGGGTCAACGAGTTTTATGCCAAACACACAGATGCCAGTCTGTCGCTGGAAGGTGAACTGACTCTGGATAAACATTGGCCCATGGCACTGACGGTACAACTGGAGTTACAGCGTTTACCTGAACTACCGGGACTCGAGCAGCAACAGCTGGATCTCGCCCTCAAAGGAGATTTCAGCGACTTGCAGCTCAAGGCCAAACTCAGTGGCGAGCAGAGCCTGGCACTCAATGCCAGCGTCAATCTCGCCAACCCTGAACTGCCCTATTCAGTAAACATCTCAGAAGGGGAACTGCATTGGCCCTTTGATCTGGCTCAGTACAGTGTCAGCGGACTGGCGTTGGAAAGCCGCGGCAGCCTCAAGCAACAGGCCGCCAGTGTGGTCGCTCAGATAAGCACTCCCTTCTACCCTGAGCTCAGCCTCAATACCCGCCTGGCGCATCAAGGCCAAAGACTCAAGATTGAAGAGTTCAGCAGTGACAGCAGCGCCGGTAAACTTGTACTCCAGGGTACGCTGGATTACGCCGATGGCATCGCCTGGGATGCAAATCTTGCGCTTTCACACTTCAACAGCGGCGCAATAACCCTGCCTTCTACCGAAGAAGCTGTTAAGGAAAAAGACCCAAATAGCCAAGTTGCCCACAACAAGCGTAAGAGTGACAACGAGGCAACAAGTGCACAAAGCCAAGCTGACGAGGGCAAATCTGAAGAAAGTCTGGCGGAAGATACGCCGGTGATCCCGTCCAGCGATATCAGCGGACAGCTGGCCAGCAGTGGTCGCTGGCAGGATAGCAAGTGGCGAGTGAGTCTGAAGCAGACCCAACTTCAGGGCTCATTGGACCGCCTACCCTTTGAACTGACAGGCGATCTGGATATAGATGATTCGCTTGAGCTCAGCAGCCAGGGATTATCGCTGCGGGCGCTCAATACCCGCCTGGACTTTTCCGGCAGCGCCAAAGAGCAATGGGATCTCAGTGCCACGCTGGACGTGCCCGATTTCAATCTCTGGCATCCCGACGCTTTCGGTGCTTTGACGGCCGATATCCAGGTGGTGGGCGATGCCAAACACCCGCAGGTACAGCTCAAGGCCAATACCCAGAGTATCAGATTTGGCGATCTCAAACTCAGCGGCAGTCAACTCAAGGCGCTCTATGCACCGCTGGATCTGCATGAGTTTGCCCTATCGCTGAAGACAAGTGAATTTGACGGCGCAGGTATTCATCTCGATGGCATCACTCTCAGAGCCAAGGGTAATGAACAGCAACAGAAACTGGGGCTGGAAACCGAGGGCGATCTGCAGCTGGATACTGCCATCCACAGCAAGCTGGATCTCGCCAAACAAAAGGCCAAGGTGGAACTCAGCAAATTCAACTTGGGATCCGTTCTGGGGCTTTGGCAGCTTGAACAAACAGTGTCACTGAACTGGGATCTCAAGCAGAACCGTGGTGAACTCAGTGGCTTTTGTTTGAGTCACCCATCCAGCAGACTCTGCCTGACCGATAATGTCAGCCTCAGTGACAAGGGGGAAGCCAAGTTGCATTATCAGGGGCAACCCGGGCAACTGCTCGCCAAGCTGTTACCCGAGCAGTTCAGCTGGCAGGGTGATGCCTTGATGGATGCCGCCATCGCCTGGAAACCCGGCGCGCGTCCGCAGGGTAAGCTCGACTTCCAGTTGGCTCCCGGGAAAGTCAGCCTTAAACGCAAACAGCAAGCCAGTGCCAGCGTTGACTATCAGGCGTTGAAACTCAACGCCACCCTGGATGATGATGCGCTGAGAAGCCATATTCTGTTCAATTCCGATGCTCTCGCCCGCTGGGAAAGCCAGCTGGATATCAAGGTCACTCCGGATCGCAGCCTCAGTGGTTACGTCAATATTGAAAAAATCAATCTACAACTGCTTGGCCAGTTCATGCCACAACTTGAAACCATTGAGGGTTTACTCGGCGCCAACTTGAAGTTGGCTGGCAGCCTCAACAACCCAGAGCTCAGTGGTCAACTTAACCTACGCGATGGAGCCCTGGCCAGTACAGTCAACCCCACTAGACTGGAGCAGATATCACTGGATATGGCCTTTGCCGGCCAAACCGCCGAGCTCCAGGGCCAGTGGATGATGGGCAGCGGCCAGGCGAACCTCAGCGGTCAACTGCGCTGGCCTGAAGGACAATTCAGCGGTGATATCCAGCTCAAGGGACAAGAACTCGGTGTCATTCAACCACCACTGGCAATTGTCAATGTCAGCCCGGATATTCAACTGCATTTCAGCCCGGACGCGCTCGATATCAAGGGTGAGGTCAAGGTGCCCTCCGGCAATATCAAGGTGGTGCAACTGCCGGCCGGAGGGGTGAGCGTATCATCCGATGTGGTATTCAGCGACTCTATTTCCGAGCAGGAGGCCAAGGCATCCCCCATGGCTTTGAGCGCCGATCTGAATATTGATGTCGGTGATAAGCTGGCTATCGATGGTATGGGTCTCAAAGGGATGTTGGTGGGTACCTTACGGATGCAGCAATCGCCGCAGAAGCCGCCGCAACTCTTTGGTGATATCAAGGTAGTTAACGGCAGCTATAAATTCATGGGGCAGACGCTGAAAATTGCCACAGGTGCGGTGCAGTTTGTTGGGCCTATGCAAATCCCCAACCTCAATATCGAGGCTATTCGGGAGATCCGCGATGAAGATGTCACCGCCGGGGTACGTATTACAGGCACTCCCAACAAACCGATAGTGACCCTGTTTTCCACCCCCGCCAAGGAGCAGGCCGAAATCCTCTCCTATATTGTCCAGGGTAAAGGTTTTGGCTCCGGCAATGAGCAGAACAACTCACTGATGATGGGCGCAGCGCTGTCGCTGAGCTCCCAGGTCGATGGTGGCGCCATTTCCAGCCTGGGCGACACGGCGGCCGGCCTGGTAGAGATGTTTGGCTTCTCCAATGTGCAGTTGGATACCAATGATGATGGTAAAGTCGCCATCAGCGGCTATATTGGCAAAGATTTGATGATCAAATATGGTGTCGGTGTATTCAATCCGGGTTATGAAATGACGGTACGCTACTATCTGTTGTCGCAGCTCTACCTGGAAAGCGTATCCGGCACTCTGGGCCAGTCACTGGATATCTACTACAGCTTTGATCTTTAACTCATGGTAGCGGATGTCAGCCTTGCGGGTATCCGCTACTTATCCCATCCGGCCTGGACATAAAATGCGACTTAAAGCCTAATTAGCTGTCCCCGCTGCTCAAAACCCAAAATGCAGACATAAAAAAAGCGCCCTGAGGGCGCTTTTCAACATCCAATTATCGATTAAGCGTAAACGAAGTCTACGTGCTCGATCATTGGCTTGAACGCGTGACGCTGCATAGCCTGAGCGCGTACTTTAACTTCTTTACCGTCCAGAACTATGGTCAGATCGCTGGTGTAGAAGTCATCGTTGCTTTGGATGTTGATGATATCTTTGTGCTCGAACACAATAGCAACGGCTTCTTTGCCGGCGCCATAGATAACGGCTGGAACTTTCCCGTCACGACGCAGGCGGCGGCTCGAACCTTTCCCAATCTCAGTGCGGGTTTGTGCTGGAATAGTGTAAGACATAATAATACTCTTTTGATAGTCAATAACTGGCCACTATTTTCGACCAATAGCGGCCTTCATATAAAGCGGGCGAATACTAGCACAGAGGTAACTGAGCCGACAAGCTGATTTACCCTTTACAGGTAAAAGTGAAGTCAATTTCTCTCTCCCGCTGTTGCTCATCTGTAACATCTGTAATCATTAAGAAAAGCCATTGCTTAGCAGAGGTTTTACCCTGATCGAGATCACAATTTTTCCATCGCCCTGCTGCTACCCTGCTTTCAGTAATCTGGTTTTATTACATGAAGCAGGCCGATGAACGCCAATCTGCAGCAACTGATACGGGATGATAGCCTGTGCTATAAACTGGCAGCGGAACTCCATTACCTGATCGAACATGCTCCCTTTCAACAGGAGAAGCTCGACCTGATTTTATTGGAGTTTCTCGCCTGTAATCAGCAGAAAAGCGGCCATCTGTTACATTTGATGCGTGCCTGCAACTGCCCGGATCTCATCGAGCAATTGAGCTCAGACGCCCTCTTTTATGACAGACTCAACACCTTGGTCGCCGACTGGCAGCAAACCCGCGAGCTGTTACGTCTCAGATTGCAGTTCAGCGAGCTGATGGCACTGCTTGAAGATAGAAAGCCCCGCGAACAGGGCTTTATCCGCAGGGCGGAAACCAATCTCTCTGTGCCGGAAAAACCTACCAGCTGCGCACCGGCCCGCAGTCAACGTGGACAAATCCCGACTTCGGATAATAGCCGACTCCCCCTAGTTTTAATGACAGGGCAGCCTCACGCAAAGTCTCAAGCTTAACTCCGGGGATCGCGATATCCATTGCCATACCCCGCATATGGTAACTCTTCTTGGCTACGCCGTTACTCTTGCCGGCCAGCATGGCGTTGGTTTTAGGCGAGCGATAACCTGAAATCACATGGATCTCTTCAGAAACCGACAGCGTCTGCTGTAGGCTGAACAGGAGATCGAACAGGCGTTTATCCATAGGGGCCGCCAAATTCAGCCGATGATCTCTCAGCAGATGGCTGAACTGCGACAGAGTGTTACTCTGATAATGACCGTCTTTCCAATAAGTCCCATCGCCACGCTCCCCTGTATGCCGGTTATAAAAACTCAGATATCGACTACCTTTAGTAGACCGACTCGCCATCGCTTTTGAAGGAAGCATAGAAACCATTGCCGCGCCGCCAAGGCCCATCAACAACTGCCTACGGGCAGGACATACTACTGACACTTATTCACCTTGCACAAAAAACAACCACAAGGCGGCAAATTATACGGGATTAACGCCAAGGTCAAGCGCCGATTTAGAGGCAGCGCCGCGGCCTTTTGAGATGAAATAGACAGAAATCGAGATAATTCCTTGCACCACATTAAGTTAGTAAAGCTTGGGTTCGGCGCCCCAAAGATACTGTTTCTCAAGGACGCAGCAAATGCTCTTCACGTCCCTGACGCTGCTCTGCCTTGTGGGCCAATTCAGTATTCCTTATTGTCTGCGCCCCAAGAGCCACCTTAACTCCCGGGCTCAATTGATAGATGTCACTGCGAAATTGCGCTCTTTCCCGCTCATCCATCCACGCAGTCCAATAAACCAGATGAACAGGCAGGCGCTGCTCAAAGGCAAACCATTGAGTGGTTTGATAGTCACTTTGCATCTGCTGCCAGGTTCTCTTGTCCCGCACCAGATTATTGGCCATCCAGGACGCCAACTCTTCCACCTTGTCGACCCGGATACAACCGGAAGACAGGGCTCGATTGGCTTTGGCAAACAGATGCTTGTCCGGTGTGTCATGCAGATAAACATTAAAGCCATTGCTGAAATGGAACTTGTAGCGTCCCAAGGCATTATCGGCGCCCGGTTGTTGTACCAAACGATAAGGGAAACGGCCACTCGCCTCTTTTTGCCAGGCTTCGGCGCTTTCTTCCACTCTATTACCCTGATAGTCATAGACATTGAAATGCCGCTGCTGCAGATATTCACCATCCTTGCGGATCTGCGGCAGTAAGTCGCGCCTCAGTATACCCCTCGGCACAGTCCAGGTAGGATTTAAAACGATATTGGATACCTCACTGCTGAGCAGTGGTGTTTGCCGATAGGGTTTGCCGACTATGACCCTGGAGCGTAACTGCACCTGGTTGTCATCCACCAGAGTCAACTCGAACGCCGGGATATTCACCAACAGATAGCGCTTTCCCAATTGCTGCTTGTAGACGGTGCGGGCAACGAAGTTGCCGGCCAGCATGCGGGCACGTTGCAATGGTTCAGTATTGAGCCAACGCAGCGTATCAGGGCCTATGATGGCATCGGTTTTAAGCCCATGACGGGATTGAAACGCTTCTACCGCCGAGGCCAGCTGCGGTGAATAAACCTTGTTATCGCCCGGCTCGCTGCTGAGATCGCCAAGCCAATATAGACGCTTCGCAATTGTTGGGATCAGCAGATGACTGTCGCCAGGGCGCAGCCAACCACCGGGATCCAACCTGGGCCATTGATGCCGCTCAGCGAGCCAAATCAGATAGCGGATCCGGCTGCTGGTTGCCAGATAGTCGTCTTCCTGAGGCTCCAGCGCCAGCGCCCGGCTGAGCGAATTGGCGTCAAGGGGTAGCGTGTTGAAGGCCAAAGGAACGCCACGACGCTTCCAGAAGGCTGCAATATCCTGTTCAATCCCCTCACGCAACTCCAGTTGAAGGTTAAGATCGCCGCGGCTCATGGAACGTAAATCATCGGCAAACTCCTGCCCTTCAGGCAGCAGAGCCAGCAACTGCAGCTGATTATTCAGGATCCTGATAGCGGCATCATCGGCTTTAACTGCATATGCCGCGCCGCTGAGGAGCAGAATGATCAGTAAAGGCATTAACACGCGCTTTGTCATATCGGCCTCCCGGGACATAAGCTCAATTATGGCAAATATGCGCCGTGATTCGATGATATTTTGCTGACAATTGGCTGAACGACCATTGATTAACATAATACATTGGCAAGTAAATGATTATTAGCGATTGATAATTAACCACTTATCAGCACAAGCCTGTGATCATGGAGATTATTCTGATATAAAATCCTGCCAAAGCAGTAACAGGCAATATAATGAACAGACAAATGCTCATTCGGCAGATGGCCGAAAGACAACAGATCTCAAAGGCTCAAGCCAAAGTGCAACTGCAGCATATTCTGGCTAGCCTTACCCAGGCACTCAGTGAAGGCGAGAAGGTTTATCTGCCGCAGTTTGGCACTTTCGAGCTCAGATACCACCTTCCCCGCAACGGCCGTAACCCACAAACCGGTGAACCTTTGGAGATTGCCGGCAGCAATCAGCCTAGCTTTAAGGCTTCCCCTTCGCTGAAACAGGCTCTGCAGCCAGAGTAATACGTTCTCGGGGCAGGCTCTCTGCCCCCTGCATCAATAGTCATGCTTGTTGCTGGCCAAAGATATCAATACTGACGCTTGTATCTGACAGTTGAACCGGGATTTGATGTGATAAAAGTCAGCAGCTATTAACGAACGTAAACTTGGTATGAAAACAAGGGCTAAGTCTGCTTCTAGTGACTTCAAGGGAATTCAATTTAGGGGGATTAAATTTGGAGGCGCGACCCGGAGTCGAACCGAGATCGACGGATTTGCAATCCGCAGCATAGCCATTCTGCCATCGCGCCTTTTTGGGGTCACAGCATTGAGGTGCTGTGTGAGATTGGAGCGACATATCGGGTTCGAACCGATGACCTGTACCTTGGCAAGGTACCGCTCTACCAACTGAGCTAATGTCGCATCACTTTTCTTGCTTCGTTTTGTATTCAGAGCCAGCCCTGACTACGGATTGGCATTCTACGCTTTTAACCCCGACTGTCAACGAAGAATTAGTGCTTAACTGTTTGCTTGGACACTAAATAATCTTATCGAAACATTATTGTGCAATCGGGCACAAACTAGCACCGTTTAACCTGCTATCAGATCCTTCCAGGCGGCCTTGATATAACTGATCATCGACCAGAAGGTCAGGAAAGCCGCCACATACAGCAAGGCATAGGCGGTATAGATCATCCAGTCGCCCTGCTTCCAGATAAGCCCAATAATTGCCACCATCTGGGCTGCCGTCTTGTACTTGCCAATCCAGGATACCGCTACAGCGCCGCGTTTACCTATCTCGGCCATCCACTCACGCAGCGCCGATATCACCAGCTCACGCCCTATCATAAACAGCGCCGGCAAGGTCAGCCAGATGGTGTTGTAGTCTTCAACCAGCAGCACCAGGGCCGTGGTCACCATCAGCTTATCGGCCACAGGATCCAGGAAGGCACCAAAACGAGTGGACTGCTCCAGTTTACGGGCCGCATACCCATCCAAGGCGTCGGTAATGGCTGCAAGCCAGAAAACAAATGCAGCCATGAACGGCGCCCAACTGTACGGTAAGTAAAATACCAGAACAAAAACAGGCAGTAAGAACAGCCTAAACCAGGTAAGGGCGATGGGTATATTAAACGGCATGATAAAACCAAATAATCAAAAGCAGCGCCAATCTTGCCTGATTTTTACTACCCCCGCAATGCATCGTGTATCGTTTGAGCCATTTCTGGACTAATCCCGGGCACTTTTGCCAATTCCGCCACACTTGCCCCCTTCACCTGTTGTAATCCCCCCAGATATTGCAGCAAAGCCTTACGTCTTTTCGGGCCAATCCCCGGGATAGACTCAAGGCTTGAGGTGTTGCGGGTCTTTTGGCGTTTATTTCTATGACCGGTAATCGCAAACCTGTGGGATTCATCGCGAATATGTTGAATAAGATGCAGCGCCGATGAGTCATCCGGCAGTGAAAAGCTCTCTTCGGTATCACCGAAGATCAGGGTTTCCAACCCGGGTTTGCGGCTTTCACCTTTGGCGACCCCAATAAGTGTAGGTACGGCATCTATGCCGACAAACTTTTCGTTGACCACTTCCTGAGCCATTCTGAGTTGCCCAAGGCCGCCATCGATAAAGACAATATCCGGGATCTTGCCCTGTGCATTGACTTTATCAAACCTGCGAGTCAAGGCCTGCTTCATCGCCGCATAATCATCACCGGGAGTAATGCCCTTGATGTTGTAGCGCCGATATTCGCTCTTGTCCGGCCCTTCACGATTGAACACCACGCAGGAGGCCACAGTGCTCTCCCCCATGGTATGACTGATATCGAAGCACTCCATACGTTTAATCGGGGTGCTTTGTTCAAGCGCCTCTTCAAGCAGCAGGAATCTCTGCTCCACCGTATTGCGGTGGGCCAGCTTGGTATTGACGGCATTGGTAGCATTGGTCTTGGCCAGGCGCAGATAACCGGCTCTATCCCCCCTGACCCGAGTGCGGATGGCCACTTTCTTGTTCAGCGCTTCCATCAACACCTGCTCCAGCTCCTCCAGTTCCTCATAGCTGTCACTCAGGAGAATTTCCCGCGGGATAGTACGCTGAATATCGACATTGAGATAAAACTGCAGCATAAAGGCTCTGAGTACCTCAGCCATTTCGGTCTGCGCCGGCACGCTGGGATAGTAGCTGCGGCTACCGAAAATCTTGCCCTCGCGAATAAACAACAGATGGAAACAGGCCACCCCTGAGGCGTAGTGCACCCCAATCACATCAAGATCACCATGGCTGGATGACACTTCCTGCTGCTCGGCCACTCGTCTGAGCGCCATGATCTGATCCCGATAGCGGGCCGCCTGCTCGTAGGCCATGGACTCGGCCGCCTGCTCCATTTTCTTGACCAAGGCGCTGAGCACCTGCTGATCCTTGCCCTTGAGAAACAGGGTCGCCAACTTGACCTGCTCCAGATATTCCTCGTCCGAGACCTTGCCGACACAAGGGGCGCTGCAACGCTTGAGCTGGTACTGCAAACAGGGACGCGAGCGCGCCTTGTAGTAGAGGTCGTCACATTGACGAATAGGAAACAGTTTCTGCATCAAATGCAGGCTTTCACGCACCGCACCGCCATTGGGATAAGGCCCGAAATACTGCCCCTTCTCCCGTTGCGGCCCCCTGTGGTAGGCAAGCCTGGGGTGCCTGTGCTGGCTCAGCAAAATAAAGGGGTAAGACTTGTCATCCCTGAGCAGCACATTGTATTTCGGCAAGTACTGCTTGATGTAATCGTTTTCCAGGATCAGTGCTTCGGTTTCACTGTGAGTCAGTGTCACATCGATATTGGCGATATGGGACACCAGCGCCTGAGTCTTCACATTGGGCAGATTCTTGCGAAAATAAGACGAGAGCCGTTTCTTGAGATCTTTGGCCTTGCCCACGTAAATCACGCTACCGCCGCTGTCGTACATACGATAGACGCCCGGCGCTGAGGTCAGATTTTTAAGAAAAAGCTTGGGATTGAATTCCTGCGGCATGAACCCACTCTACGAATAACGGCTGAGGAGATAAAGATTTCAGGGACAGAAAACAACAAAAGAAAGAGGGAGCCATGGCTCCATGTGTAAATCAGAACTGCCCGGTGTCGAGCATTTTATACCGAATCGCCAATCGGGTCAGCTCCACATCGCCGCTGATCCCCAGTTTGGCAAACAAGCGATAGCGGTAGCTGTTAACCGTCTTGGGGCTGAGGTTCAGCTGCTCGGAGATATCATTGACCTTCTCACCATTGGTGATCATCATCATGATCTGCAATTCCCGCTCTGACAGCGACTTGAAGGGGTTCTCATCTGTCTGATCAAACTGACTCAAGGCCATCTGCTGGGCAATTTCCGGTGACAGATATCGCTGCCCGTGAGCCACCTGCCGAATGGCTTGGATCACCTCCGGCGGCTTGGCTCCCTTGGTCAAATAACCGGAAGCACCGGCCTGCATCACCTTGGTCGGGAAAGGGTCCTCTGAGTGAATAGTCAATACTATGATTCTGGCATGGGGTTGGTAACGCAGAATTTTACGGGTTGCCTCAAGCCCCCCTATTCCGGGCATATTCATATCCATCAAAATCACATCGGCTTCATTCTGCCTGCTCCACTGCACAGCAGCTTCGCCATCACCGGCTTCCCCTACAACTTTAATGCCTTTCTCATCTTCGAGGATCCGGCGGATCCCGGTTCTGACCAACTCATGGTCATCCACCAAATATACGGATATCAACTTCAACCCACCTTATTATTGTCGGCCTTTTCGTGTAGCCCTGATTCTTCGAAGCCTTTGGGATAATTTAGCCCATCTGCCGACAATAGAAAAGCTCAAGTTAACTTTATGATTATAAAAGAAACTCATTCTTATGTTGACTTGGATAAGGGATAAAGTGCAACAATCTTCCCTTTTGTTGCATAAAAATTCTCTTGCCAAGGCAATAAAATGCCAAAGTCAGTGCAACAATGCCTTGGCCGAAAGGCAAATGGGTTCGGGTCGACATTGAGCCGGTTAAGATTCAACCAACATATGCAAGTTCCGGCCAACCCGTTTCAGATCTCTCAGGGCAGCCGCTTCTGTAGCCATACGCAGCGGCCTTTGCGGAATTTTGATGGTATTATGCAAAATATCCATGTCATCGCGCTGGGTATGGGTAAATTCGATAGTGCCATAGGGTGTCTTGAAAACCCCCTTTCGACCTGTGGTCATCACGGTAATGTAACTGATAGGGATCTGCGAAATCGCACCATATTCAGACAGGGCCGATTCCAGCGAGACATAGTTATACTCACCGCGCCGCAGTGCACAGGCGATATGCTCTACCGCGTAACTATCTCGCCGGCTCAGTGCAAACAGGTATACGCCGCGGCAGGGCCTTTCCAGGATCCCCTGCTTTATCAACCTAGGCAGGCTCTGCTTAAACGCTTCTGCCGTATCATCAAAAAATAGCCGCTTCAGATTCCCCTTGGTATAAACATAGATGCCTTTACGATCAAAACTGTGCAGCCGTTGCAAAGCAGTACTGATATCCATAATCCAATCAAATAGACATAAAAGTGCTTAATAGCATACCTAAATGCTCACTTAAAGCCTATTGGAACGAGATAGCCTCTCTGTCTGAATTAAGAGGAAAATTAATGGACTTGAAACTGTGTAGGTGAGCTCTAACACAGAACTGATTTTCCAGTAGCAATCATTAAAACTGGGGCACGAAAAAGCCCGCTTATTTGCACAAGCAGGTCTCTCAGAATAAGGCAGAGGTACAGAGATTTAAATCCTGCATAACTGCGCTATAAACCCTGTTACGCTTCAGTCAGAATGACAACTAGCTTGGATAGATATGGAAATCAGGCATGAAAAAGCCCGCCTGTTTGCACAAGCGGGCCTCCCTGAATATGGCAGAGGTGCAGAGATTTAAATCCTGCATAACGGCGCTATAAACCCTGTTACGCTTCAGTCAGAATGACAACTAGCTTGGATAGATATGGAAATCAGGCATGAAAAAGCCCGCCTGTTTGCACAAGCGGGCTTCTCTGAATATGGCGGAGGAGCAGGGATTTGAACCCTGGATGGGCTATAAACCCATGCCGGTTTTCAAGACCGGTGCATTCAACCACTCTGCCACCCCTCCGGAACGACGCAAATAGTATATCCAACAAAAAAGCGTGTAAACCTTTAATAAATCATTTTATTCCAACTGCTTATTCGTTAAACAAAGCGGCTTTTAGTTGAGCATTTCAGAACTATAAACTGTCCCAACCCCGTCAGATAGATCTGAGTATCGTTGATGTAGTCGTTGGACAAACAAGTGGATTGCCTACTCTATTGGCGACTTTAAGTCTATAACTGGCATAGGAACGGAAATACGAAAGGCCCACCTTTTTGCACAAGCGGGCCTATCTGAATGTGGCGGAGGTGCAGGGATTTGAACCCTGCATAACGGCGCTATAAACCCGCTATTCTCTAACCGCCTATACCTGGCTAATCGCTATCATCAAAACTGAGATACGAAAAAGCCCGCCTGTTTACACAAGCGGGCCTCTCTGAATATGGCGGAGGAGCAGGGATTTGAACCCTGGATGGGCTATAAACCCATGCCGGTTTTCAAGACCGGTGCATTCAACCACTCTGCCACCCCTCCGGAACGGCGCAAATATTATAAGCTCACTAAGCCGTTGTAAACCCTTATTTCTAAAAATATGTTCATATGCCTAAATCTCAGCCATCCGAAGGATTCAAACGGAACTCATATCGAACAATAAAAGCCGCTCCAGAATGGAGATTTACCATGCCGCTCCGTCACCCCTGTGGTAAAATCAGCTTATCTTTAAATGACTTTGAGCCACAATGAAGCCTAGCTTGATCCCGGCCGGGGCCCTTACCCCTCAATACTCCAATCTGCAGCTTCCCACATCGAGCCAACTGACAGATCTATTACTTGGACAGGAAAGAGTCATAGACGCCTTTGGTCTGCTGCAAACCTTATCAGGACAACAGCTCTTCCTGGCAGACTTCCAGGGTATCCACCGCACTTGGCTGTTTGAAGCCCTGAGCGCCCAAAGCAAAATGCCGATGCAATATTTAAGCGGTCGCATCACCCGGGCGCAGCTACTCGGCTATCCGGATAGTCAACCATCAAGGCAACCGGGTGCCCTCGCAAAGCCCGGACTACTTTTTATCTGCGCCGAGTCCTTGTGGAAACGTGAGCCTTTATGGGAGCTATTGTTGGATGCCATCGAAAAAGGTGGCTTCGAGCTTCAGGGACAATGGCAGCCACTGCAAGCCAAAGTTGTATTGGTGGGCTCGAGTCTGCTCTACAGCGAGCTCAGGTACCATGAGCGCAGATTCAGCGAGTTGTTCGCCCTGCTTGGCGAGCTGGTATTTGAAATTGATTTGCAAAAGGTTACTGTCAATGCCTATGTAGCCTGGCTGGCAGAGCTGGCCAAGCTCAGTCATTGTCAACTGACCGAGTCGGCCTTACTGCCTCTGCTCAGGTACAGCAGTCGCCTGACAGAGCATCAGCAGCGCTTGAGCCTCGCCAGCGCAGATTTGGCACAGGTGTTCGCTGAAGCTGCTTTTTACAGCCAGGGGCAAGCGCTGGATGCCAACGCCATTGAACATGCCCTGGAACAACGTCAGCAGCGACATAACGCCCAAGAACAGCAGTCGGCACAAAATCTTGATGACGCCTTCATCTATTTGCCAACTGAGGGTGCTATGGTGGGGCAAATCAATGGCCTGACAGTGATAGACACCTTGGATTATTGCTACGGCGAGCCGGCCAGGATCACGGCATCGGTGCATTATGGTGATGGTGAAGTGGCCGACATTGAACGGAAATCTGAGTTGGCGGGCAATATCCACGCCAAGGGAATGATGATCCTGTCCGCATGTCTCTATCGGGTATTTGGCCGCGACGCGCCCTTGCACCTCAATGCCAATATTGTATTTGAGCAGTCCTATCAGGAAATTGACGGCGACAGCGCCTCCTTGGCCGAATATTGCAGCCTGATCTCGGCGATAACCGAACAGCCAATAGACCAAGGGCTGGCGGTGACAGGTGCGCTTGATCAGTTCGGCAACGTACAGGCCATCGGCGGTGTCAACGAGAAGATTGAGGGTTTCTTCAAGCTCTGCGCCAGGCGTGGCTTGACCGGCAGCCAAGGGGTGATTATGCCCAAGTCCAATGTGCAGCAACTCAACCTGGCACCCGAGATCATAGCGGCGGTAGAGCAAGGTCAATTCCTGCTCTACGAAATCACTCATGTCGACCAAGCTGTCACTCTGTTGATGGGGATAGAGGCCGGGGAAGCAGACGAAGACAACAACTTCCCCGAAGACACTTTATACGGCATGGTGCAACAACGACTGGACAAGTTGGCAGGCAATCTTGATGAAGAACCGGGCTATTTTGCGAGCTTGCTGGCAAGATTGCCATTTTTTCGCCAATAAGTAGCTGATCGGAGTTGTTTGGCTTACACCTGTTCGCTAATCTTGGCGGCACTTGATGAAGGATGTGGTAACAACAATGACTAAAGCAAACAGTTTCAACAAAGAAGAGCTCATCGCCTGCGGCCATGGTGAGATATTTGGCAAGAACTCCCCTCGCCTGCCCGTGGACAACATGTTGATGATCGACAGAGTCGTCACCATCAACGACAACGGCGGAGCCTTCGGTAAAGGTGAAATTGTTGCAGAACTGGATATCAACCCGGATCTCTGGTTCTTTGGCTGTCACTTTGTTGATGACCCTGTTATGCCAGGTTGTCTGGGACTGGATGCCATGTGGCAACTGGTTGGCTTTTTCCTTGCCTGGGAGGGCGCTGTGGGTAAAGGCCGTGCACTTGGTGTAGGTGAGGTCAAATTTACCGGCCAGGTGCTGCCAGGCGCCAAGAAGGTGACTTATAAGCTTAATATCAAGCGCACCATACACCGCAAACTGGTGATGGGTATTGCCGATGCGACTTTGGAGGTAGATGGCCGCGAGATCTACTCGGCCACGGATCTGAAAGTGGGTGTATTCAGCGATACCTCAACCTTCTAAAGCCATCGAATACAAGTAACAAGGTCGGCAATTGCCGACCTTGTTGTTTCAGAGCGCTATAAAAATGCCCTCATCTGGGAGGGCAGTCTTGCTGAATTACTTATTGAACAGGCCGTTTATCCGGCCTTCTACCCCTTCGCGCCAGCCTCCTAGCCACTGGGAGCGAGAATCAAGATTCGAATAAGGACAAAGCTCCTTGGAGCGGCCGCCGACACCGGCTTGGAATCCCTTCGAAAAGGCTCGGTCTAAACGATCTCGTTTTTGTCTCTTCATGCAAGCGTCCTCTGTACTATTTTACATAGAAGCATCAGCTTCACCTGCTATGAATAGAACTTTTCAACGCCGAGATCAATCAAAAAATCGCCAATTATAGCGAAGAAATTTTAAACTATTGAGATCCTGATTAAAAAAAATCGGCGCCTTTTGGGCGCCGATCTCACAGGCTTAAACTAAGCTTAAATTTTGCGTCTGCGCCACCAGATCAGCGGCAGTAATGCCAACCAACCCAAACTGGCCGCACCGGAACGCTCAAACGGCTTATCGATATCACCGTCGTCCACCTGAGTACAGGCTTCACCACTGCCACTGGGCTTAAGAACAACCATACGCGGCAGATAAGAAGTCACTGGCTGACCGTTACCATTAAGCTCAAACAGCGGTTTGCCGTTTTCACCAATCACCAAATTACCTTTTTCATCAAACTGGTAAGAAGGCTTACGGATAAAGGCAGTACCTACTATGGTGCCTTCCTCATTGATGCTGTTGGCTTCCACCACCACTATGTCAGTGTTGTAGGTCAGGGTTTTGCCTGAGCCATCTTCAACACTCACTTCATGACGTTTCCAGTTGCCTTCGGCATCTTTCTCATAGCCTTTGGACTCACAGGTCAGCAGCTTATTGAGATTACTGAACTCACCGGACTCTTTGTCAAACAGGAAACCCACCTTAGGTCTTGGTTTATCCTTGTCATGGGTAGACTCGATATAACCCACGACCTGACCTTTGTTGTTGATATCTCTGGGCTTGCTAGAGAGATCTGACATGGTGTTGTAGAAATCATTGGGGGTAACCGGCTTGGTCTCAGGGGTATTGGTATCATAGATAAAGAACTTATCGCGGATATAACCCTGAATGTACTTGTTGTAGCTACCGACCAAGATCCCTGCATCATTGACATCATAGGCAATGGAGTTGCGCACATCATCATCGACAACCGGGATCCAATGGTACTTGTATTCACCATTGGCATCTTTACTCCAGTAGGCCGCATCCATTCTCAGGTTGTCTGAATCGTTATAACGATAAACATGGGAGCGTCCGGCAACAACTCCTGAGTTGTTCAGCCCCAGTCCCTGAGCGGTAAAGGTATAGTCTGAATCACCGGGAGTCAAACCAAGTGGTAGTTCAGTACCGGTAACCGCGCCATTTTCATACTGCCAGACATAGGCACGCATCTGGTACTGAATATTGCGGGTGTTGTTGGCGTTGGGATATTTTTCCCGCTGCAAGCACACATCCAGCGGCAGCGTGTTGTCGTCACTGAGGCAAGCCGCGGCCCGTTCGGCGCCATAGTTGCTGATGGCGGTACTGGCATAGCCGGCAACCAGGTTATTGCTGTTGATGGCAGATGCCATGGACCAACCGCCGAGCTCGGCCGTCTTGTCGTCCTTGGTATAAGTAGTATAAGGCGGCAACAGCGGCACTTCAGTACTGCCGTCTTTAACAAAGCCGCGCTGCTCGAAGTCACGGTAATACCAGTACTCCTGCCCTTCGGTTTCTCCGGTGTAGTCGACTTTCTTCTCTTTACCTGTCATGGCACCGACACGAATACCGGCGTCATTGACGTCGTAGAAGAAACTATCGACCGAATTGACACTGGCCGGATCGGCAGGGTCGGTATCCGCAGGCGGCGTGCTACCGTTTACACTCTCGAAATTGGGTGTCCAGGGACTGGCAGGATCGTTTTCCTGAGAGTTGAAGGTGAAGTTATTGGCAATGATGGGATCATTGATGGAATAGGTGATCTTTTCCTCTGGGGCGATACCATCTTCAATGTCGATAATGCCGTCATCATTATCCACATCCGAGGTGCTGAGCTTTTTCTTGCCCTTGGCTACACCTATGGCTTCATTATTGGCATTAACGCCCATACCATAACCAGTACGAGTATCGGTCAGGTTACCTTTGAGATCATATTCATCCAGGTTGACGACTTCATAGACAGGAGCCGCCTGCGATACCTGTAATACACTGATAACCCCCATGGCCACCAATGACAGCGCACTATTCAACTTCATTAATTTGATTCCCATTTAAATTTTTGAGCTTACTTCATTGACTCGAGTTCTTCCCAACGCTCGAAGTAAGCCTCCAGTTGCTGTTCTTTCTCTGCCAACTGTTGCAATTCGCTGCTCACAATAGCTTGATCCTGCGAATAAAAGTCCGGCTGATTGACGCGCTTCTGCAGCTGTTCCAACTCCTGCTCCAGAGTTTCCATCAAGGCAGGTAAAGCATCCAACTCACGTTGAAGCTTATAGGAAAGCTTTTTGGCTGTCTTGGGTTCTGCGGCTTTTTGCGGCGCAACCTCCTGTTTGACAGGCTTAGCTGCCTCAGGTTCCTCAGCGTCGCGATAGAAACGTGCCCCTTGGGCAACCGCATCCTGATAGCCGCCGACATATTCACTCCAACGGCCGTTGCCACTGAACCACCAGGAACTGGTGACTGTATTATCAATAAAGGCCCGGTCATGACTGACAAGCAGCAGAGTGCCTTCATATTCAGTGAGCAGAGACTCTAGCAATTCCAGTGTCTCTATATCAAGATCATTTGTCGGTTCATCGAGAATGATAAGGTTGGCCGGCCTGAGCAGCAGTCTGGCCAGTAGCAAACGGTTTTTCTCACCGCCACTGAGCGCCTTGACCGGAGTCCGGGCCCGCATGGGTGAAAACAAAAAGTCTTGCAGATAACTGAGGATATGCCTGTCTTTGCCGTTAACAGTAACAGTGCTCTTACCCTCGCCGACGTTTTCTTCAACTGTCTTCTCCGGATCCAAGGCTTCACGGTATTGGTCAAAGTAGGCGACTTCCAGCTTGGTACCCGTCTTGATTTCACCACTCTGCGGCGCCAACTGACCTATCAACAACTTGATAAGCGTGGATTTACCGCAACCGTTGGGGCCAATCAGTGCGATGCGATCGCCGCGCATCACATTGGTGGAAAAGTCTCGCACCAAGTCCTTATCTGCCAGGTTGTAATTGAGATCCTGCACCTCAAACACCAACTTGCCACTGCGATCGGCTTCAGACACCTGCATTCTGGCATTGCCCTGGCGTTCCAGGCGGGCCCGGCGCTCCATTCTCAAGGCCTTGAGAGCCCTCACCCGGCCTTCATTACGGGTACGGCGAGCCTTGATCCCTTGACGGATCCACACTTCTTCCTCGGCGAGTTTCTTGTCGAAATGCGCATTTTGCTCGGCCTCAACCCTGAGCCACTCCTGCTTACCATCGAGATAACTCTGGTAATCACCGGGCCAGGAGGTAACCACTCCACGGTCCAGATCCACTATGCGGGTGGCTATCTTCTGAATAAAGCCACGGTCGTGACTGATAAAGGCGATGGCGCCCTTATATCCCAACAGAAACTGTTCCAGCCATTCTATGGTGTCGATATCCAGGTGGTTGGTAGGCTCATCAAGCAGTAACAAATCCGGCTCGCTCACCAAGGCTCTGGCCAGGGCGACTTTACGTTGCCAGCCGCCGGAGAGTTCAGACAGAGGTTTATCCGGGTCCAACCCCAGCAGCCGACAGTTTTGCTGAATACGGTTGTCGAGCTGCCAACCATCGAAGTGATCCAACTTGGATTGCAACCGCTCAAGGTTTTTCAGCATTTTGTCGAGCGCTTCGCCCTGGGCCTTGGCCATAGACTGCGACAGTTGATGGTATTCTTCGAGCAGTTGGCCCACATCGGCCAGACCGGCGGCAATATAGGAATAGACAGTGCCCTGTTCCGCTTTGGGTGGGTCCTGTTGCAGGCGGCTGACTTTAACATCGGTGGCGATATTGAACTCACCATCATCAAGCAGGACTTCTCCTGCCAACACCTTCAATAGACTGGACTTGCCGGCGCCATTACGGCCGACAATACAGACCCGCTCGCCGGCTTCAATACTGAAATCTGCCTGCTGCAGCAGAGGGGTATAACCATAGGCAAGCGAGCCATTATTGATACGAACCAGACTCACATTATGCTCCTGTAAAGCGTTTTACTTGCTGTTCATCGAAGGGCCAACAGAGTTCCTCACCCATGCTGTTGGCCAGCACAGGAATAAGCACTCCATAGCGTTCGGCAAGCGTTTCTTGCTCGCAAATATCCTGGGTGCGATAACCAATATTCAGGCCATCGAGCAAGGTCATGGCCAACTCACACAGATGGCAACCATCTGTGTGGTATAGGGTCAATGGCGTCTCAGGCATGGGTTATCAACCAGGTATTATGAATATGCGGATTGCGCTTGTAATCCATTGGCAGCATCTGGGCATCCATATTGGTAACTGACATGCCCTGAGCCGCCATGGCCTCGCTATCCATTTTGAACTTACGTTTATTGTTGGAAAAGATTATCTCTCCGCCCGGATTGAGCAGCTTGAATAGATCAGACAACAACTTGACGTGATCGCGCTGTACATCGAACGAGTCTTCCATCCGCTTGGAGTTGGAGAAGGTTGGCGGATCGATAAAGATAAGATCGAACTTACGGTCACAATCGCGGATCCATTGCAGGCAGTCACCCTGCTCGAAACGATACTGTTTGCCAATCAAACCATTGAGCACAAAGTTATCCTTGGCCCAGTTAAGGTAAGTGTTGGACATATCCACAGTCGTGACCGACTTGGCACCGCCAAGCCCGGCGTGCACCGACGCGGTTCCCGTATAGGCGAACAGGTTGAGTACGTCGCGACCGTTGGCCTTACTGCCCACCAGTTTGCGAATAAGCCTGTGATCGAGAAACAACCCGGTATCCAGATAGTCGGTCAGGTTAAGTTTGAAACGGGCACCGTACTCCTGGGTAACCAGCTCCAGCTTTTCTTTGTCGAGCCGCTGATACTGATTTGTACCCTTCTGCCGCTCGCGGGTCTTGAGGATGATCTTGTCCGGCTCAACACCTATGGCGCCGGGCAAAGACAGGAGCACATCGGTCAAACGTCGCTTGCTGACGGCTTCAGGTATGCTGGCGGGCGCCGCATACTCTTGGATCACAACATAATCCAGATACTTGTCGATAGCGACATTATATTCAGGGATATCTGCATCATAGAGGCGATAACTGTCGATCCCCTCTTTACGAGCCCACTTATCCAGCTGTTTCAGATTCTTTTTCACCCGGTTGGCAAAGGCACTGGCGATGTCACTGACCTCAGCCCCCGACTGCTCGGCCGCTACAGCCGCCCTGCGGGTAGAGTTGGCATGCAGAGTATAGAGGTTAAAGGCGCACTCCAGTGCTCCGTTGAACATCTTCATCTGCTTATCGGCCTTGAGCTTAAGCGATGAGATCAATTCGATATCACTGCAAAGCAAGGCCACTTGCCAGCCACCGAACTCACGCTTGAGCTTGTCGCCAAACTGATAGTAAAGCTGCAACAAAGAGGATACATTACCCAAACGCTCACCATAGGGCGGGTTGGAGATCAACAAGCCTTTGTCCAGCGGTGGCGTGATATTGAGAGCATTGGCCACACTGAACTCAATCAAGTCACTGACACCGGCACTCTTGGCATTACGTTTGGCCAGCGCCACCATGCGCGAGTCTATGTCCGAGCCGAAGAACTTCACATCACAACGGTTCTTGCCTATGCTGGCCCGCGCCTTGGCTTCCTCGACTATGCTTTGCCAAAGTTTGGCGTCATGGCGATACCAGTGCTCAAAGCCAAAGCGACTGCGTTGCAGCCCCGGGGCCATATCGGCCGCGATCATAGCCGCCTCAATCAACACTGTGCCACTGCCACAAAATGGGTCCAGCAAAGGCGTTTGTTTATCCCATTGGGCCCTGGCCAACATGTTGGCGGCAAGGTTCTCTTTTAATGGCGCCTCACCGGTACCGCTGCGATAGCCACGTTGATGCAGCGCCGGACCGGAGAAGTTCAGCGCTATGGTTACCTGACCGTTTCGGTAGTGGGCATCGATTTTGAAGTCGGCATCGACACGTTGCACATTGGGGCGGTTGAGATCGTCTTCGCGGAAGCGATCCACTACAGCATCTTTAATCTTGAGGGCGCCGAACTGGGTGTTCTTGATAAAACCGCCCATGCCGTGAAAGTCGATACTAAAGGTACAACGGTTATCAAAGTGGCTCGGCCAATCGATACAGAAGGCCGCATTATAAAGCTGTTCGGCGGAATCACAGGGACCGCGATGCAATATAAGCAAAATACGGCTTGCCAGTCTGGTCCAAAGGGTAATGCGGTATGCCAGCTCCAGTGGACAGGAGAAATAAACCCCAGCCAGGCTTTCCTTGACCTCAAGCGCACCAAACTCGCGCAGTTCCTGCGCCAAAGCATATTCAAACCCCTTGGGGGCCGCCGCAAAAAAATTCAACATGAACAAACCAGATAGCAAAGCAAAAATGAATGGCGCATTATACCCTTTGATTAAGGTAAAAGATAAAAACTTCCGTTTTCAGGACCGCTTTTCTTGGTCAATCCTGCCGAATTGTTGGAGTTGTGACCGATACGTTTAATCTCCGCGCACGGATGAATTAAATTTGAACACTCAATGGCATTTTGATGATTTGTCCTTGCATTGCCGCCCCTTGGTCGTTATAGTCCACCCCGCTTTAACGGACGCGGGATGGAGCAGCATGGTAGCTCGTCGGGCTCATAACCCGAAGGTCGTCGGTTCAAATCCGGCTCCCGCAACCAATTCCTTAATTATGAATTCAAACTGATTAGCACAATTCGGACGCGGGATGGAGCAGCATGGTAGCTCGTCGGGCTCATAACCCGAAGGTCGTCGGTTCAAATCCGGCTCCCGCAACCAATTTCAAATTCCTTAATTATGAATTCAAACTGATTAGTAGAAATCGGACGCGGGATGGAGCAGCATGGTAGCTCGTCGGGCTCATAACCCGAAGGTCGTCGGTTCAAATCCGGCTCCCGCAACCAATTCCTTTCTAAAGTACCAACTTCTCTTATTTACTAAATTTGAATGATGAGCATAGATCGGGATCGGCTTGTTCTCGTGTCGCAAGAAATTGTAAATGCTTCCCCTCCTCTTGCTTCAAGCTCAAAATATCAACCTTTGTCATAACCACCAATTCCTTGGGCACATGATTCTTACCCAAACCTGCAAGCAACAGGCAGCGCTTTGCCGATAGTACATAAAAGAAAAGCCACTCTGTGAGTGGCTTTATCTGTGTTCTATTTCAATAAATCGGCGGCATACCTTCCGGACGAGTGCGCAGTACCTTAAGAAACCACATGTACTGCTCAGGATAGGCGTTGATCACCTGCTCCACCGCCTTATTCAGCGCCTTGGCTTCATTTTCCTTGCCCTGCATCGACTCGGGATCAATTGCCGGCATAACAGTCAAACGAAAGCACCTGGCTTGCTCGTCGTAGCCAATCTTCACCGGCATTACCTGAGCGTTACCAGCCTGTGCCAAACGGCCAACCACAGGTAAAGTAGCCTTGACTGTTCCTAAAAATGGCGCAAATACGCTCTGTTCCGGTCCCAAGTCTTCATCCGGCAAATAGAAGAAACTGTTACCCTGTTTCAGCTCAGCCAACAAGGCCCGGATCCCGGCTTCACGCATATAGATATTGCCGCCTTGAGAGCTGCGCATCCGGTTATTGAACCAGTTGAACAATTCATTTCGATGCGCCTTGGCCATGGAGACCATGGGCAAGTCCAAATTCAGCCTCAAACCGGCATACTCTATGCCCCACACATGGGGCATGATAAAGATAATCGGCTGCCCTGCTTCACGGGCAGCGGCAATATGCTCTTCTCCCTCAACCTTGACTCTTTTGCGTATATAGGAGCTCGGCATCAAGATAAGCTCAGATTGGGCCAGCAAGGTCATCACAAAAGCTTCGGTGTTGCGCTCCAGCAACTGCTCGATTTCCGATTCACTCTTATCGGGGAAACAGGCTTTGAGATTGGCTCTGGCCACCTTAATGGGCTTATGGGCTATACGCCTGACCAAACGTGACAAGCCGCGAGCGATAGGATCGCGAATAATGGCGGGCAAGAGACCAAAGAGAACCAGTACGCCTATCGCCAACCAACTGCCCCAAAATCTGGGATGCAACAATGAGCAACGGAAGCGCCTATCGAAGTATTTGCCTTTCTTAGGCTTGGAAGGTGTATTTGACAAGGTTTAACCCCTGGGTGTAATTCCAATGCAATGCCAAACCAGGCATTAAAAATGCGATACAGCATAGTAGAAGTGTTTTCTACAGACACAAACAGGGAAGCCACTCACAGGAGCGGCTTCCCTGTTCTGAATTACTGACCGAGCAGTTATTTGCCTTTGTTAGCGGCTTCTACGCGACTCTTCAGCTTCTGTCCCGGACGGAATGTCACCACCCGACGGGCAGAAATTGGAATGTCCTGACCTGTTTTGGGATTCCTTCCCGGTCTTTGATTCTTATCCCTAAGATCAAAGTTGCCAAAGCCAGATAACTTGACCTGCTCACCATTTTCAAGCGCAGTTCGGATCTCTTCGAAAAACGCTTCAACCATCTCTTTGGCTACCCGCTTGTTAATGCCAAGCGTTTCAAAAAGATGCTCTGCCATTTCGGCCTTGGTAAGTGCCATACTTTAATCCCTCAACGATGCGTTGAACTCGGACTTGAGTGCAGAAACCACTGTATCAACCATCTCAGCTATCTCTTTTTCCTCAAGTGTACGAGTGTTATCTTGTAACGTAAGTGCGATCGCCAGACTCTTTTTGCCCTGCTCTACACCTTTACCTCGGTATACATCGAACAAGTTTAAGCCAACCAACTGATTTTCGCCAACTTTTCTTATCAGCGTCATCACGTCACCTGCGGCGACTTCTTCATCAACCACTATGGCGATATCGCGGCGATTGGCTGGAAACTTAGACACAGCCTGGGCTTGCGGTAATTTAGCCTGCAGCAAGGCGTCCAATTCCAGCTCAAAAACTATGGTTTTGCCATTCAGCCCAAAAGGCTTCTCGAGGCTGGGATGGACTGCGCCTATATACCCTATGACCCGATCATTTCTCAATATTTCAGCACATTGCCCCGGATGCATAGCCGGATGCTGCGCTCCTTTAAAACTAAATTCAGCTTCGGAAACTGTCAAGCCAATAATGGCCTCTAAATCACCTTTAAGATCGAAGAAATCAACGGTTTTCGACTCCATGCTCCAGTGTTCGTCACTCTGGGGACCGGCGATCACCGCACCCAGCATGGCTTGTTGTCTTACGCCGGATTCTGCTTGTGCATCAGGAATAAAGCGTAAACCGGTCTCAAACAGGCGTACACGAGTCTGTTGACGGGCCTGGTTGTAACCCACAGCATTCAGCAATCCGGTGAACATAGACAGGCGCATGGCTGACATTTCACTGGAAATCGGGTTAGGCAGCACCATGGCTTCGCTATCAGGATGCACCAGTTTTTGCAGCTTGGGATCAACAAAACTATAGGTGACAGCTTCCTGGAAACCTCGGGCCACCAACATAGCCCTCACCCGGCTAAGCTTCAGATCCGACTCTTTATGATCTGTCATAGAGAGGTGCGCCAGCGGGGCTGTGTTCGGAATATTGTTATAGCCGTAAATTCGGGCTACTTCTTCGATAAGATCTTCTTCAATTGCCATGTCGAAGCGGTAAGTGGCGGTTTTCACCTGCCAGTCGCTGCCCTGCTTTTCAACCTGGAAGCCCAGACGGGTCAGGATCTCTTCCACATCGGCATCACCAATCTGATGACCAAGCAGTTTGTCCAGCTTGCTGCGGCGCAGTTTAATGTCGGCAGCCTTTGGCAGATGCGCTTCGCTCTTGGCCTCAACCACAGGGCCGGCTTCGCCGCCACAGATATCCAGCACCAGGCGGGTAGCTCTGTCCATAGCCTTATGCTGCAGCTCTGGGTCAACGCCGCGCTCAAAACGATGCGAAGAGTCGGTGTGCAGCCCAAGGCGACGGGCCTTGCCCATGATGGCCAAAGGCGCGAAGAACGCACACTCCAGCATAATATCGCGGGTTTGCTCACTGACGCCGGAAGCCTCACCACCGAATACACCAGCCAGGGCCAATGCCTGGCTGTTATCGGCAATCACCAGGGTATCGGCTGGTACAGTAATTTCGTTGCCATCGAGCAGAGTCAGCTTCTCTTCACCATTACCCAGACGCACCTTGATGCCGCCGTCAATCTTGTCCAGATCAAAAGCATGCATAGGTTGACCGAATTCAACCAATACATAGTTGGTGATGTCCACGATAGGATCTATTGAGCGAATACCGCTGCGGCGCAGTTTTTCCACCATCCAGTCAGGCGTTTGCGCCTTGACATTGACATTGCTGACCACCCGGCCCAGATATCTCGGGCAGGCTTCCGGGTTGACCACGTCAATTTCAACTCTACGCTCACTACTGACGTTGGCAGCTTCCCAGCTTGGCTCGGTCACGTTAAGACGGTTGAGCACGCCCACTTCGCGGGCCAGCCCCACCATACCCAGGCAATCTGCACGGTTGGCGGTCAGATCCACATCGATAATCACATCATTAAGCTGCAGATACTCACGAATATCGGTACCGATAGGAGCATCCAGCGGCAGCTCAATAATGCCGTCGCTTTCAATCTCTATGCCCAGCTCGCCATAAGAGCACAGCATACCGTGTGAAGGCTGTCCACGCAGTTTGGCTTTCTTGATTTTGAAGTCACCGGGCAGCACTGCACCGACAACGGCCACGGCAACCTTGAGTCCCTGACGGCAGTTAGGTGCACCGCAGACGATATCCAACAGCTCTTCGCTGCCGACATTGACCTTGGTGACCCTTAGCTTGTCGGCATCGGGGTGTTGACCACATTCAACCACTTCACCCACTACCACGCCGGAAAAGTCACCGGCAACGGCAATGACGTCGTCCACTTCCAGGCCGGCCATGGTGATTTGGTGAGTTAATTCGTCACGGCTAATCGCAGGGTTAACCCACTCACGAAGCCAGGATTCACTGAATTTCATAATACTAAAGCTCCGTTATTTGAATTGCTTGAGAAAACGTAAGTCGTTTTCGAAGAAGGCGCGCAGGTCGTTGACACCATAACGCAACATGGCCAGACGCTCGACGCCCATACCAAAAGCAAAACCGGAGTATTTATCAGGATCGATTCCCACACCGCGCAGCACATTAGGGTGAACCATGCCGCAGCCGAGCACTTCCAGCCAGCCGTTCTTGCCTTTCACATCCACTTCGGCAGAAGGCTCGGTAAAGGGGAAGTAAGAAGGACGGAAACGTATCTCCAGATCCTCTTCAAAGAAGTTACGCAGGAAGTCGTGCAAAATGCCTTTCAGTTCGGCAAAATTAACATTCTCATCCACCAGCAGGCCTTCCACCTGATGGAACATAGGCGTGTGAGTCATATCGTAGTCATTACGATAGACACGACCTGGAGAGATAATCCGCAAAGGTGGCTTTTCCACTTCCATGGTGCGAATTTGCACCCCTGAAGTCTGGGTACGCAGCACTACCTTGGGATTGAAGTAGAAAGTATCGTGATCGGCACGAGCAGGATGATGCTCGGGAATATTCAAAGCATCGAAGTTATGATAGTCGTCTTCAACTTCCGGCCCCTGTTTGACACTGAAGCCCAACTCACCAAAGAAGCTCTCAATCCGTTCAATGGTTCGGGTTACCGGATGCAAACCACCATTGTCCAAACGACGCCCCGGCAGGGTGACATCGATTTTCTCAGCCTGGAGCTTCTGCTCCAACTCGGCTGCTTTCAGCCCTTCAATTCGCTGACTGAGGAACTGCTGTACCTTTTGCTTGGCTTCATTGACCTTCTGGCCGAAGGCGGGCTTTTCTTGTGGACTCAGGGTCGCCATCAACTTCATCATGTCGGTGATCTTGCCCTTCTTGCCAAGATAATCGACGCGGATGTCATCGAGGATTTTCAGATCACTGGCCCCTTCGATGGCGGCTAAGGCCTGTTCTACGATCTCAGTTAACTGCTGCATCTTCTCTTCCAGTGCATGCCGGCCCGTAGGCGGCGATTTTGGTGTCTGTTTGAATTAAAACAGTAAAAGAGTGAAATTTTACGTTAGCTACAGGTCTTTGACCAGTGGTGTGAGGCATTTTAGCAAATGAATTGCCTACAAAAAGTGCTTTTTTTAACCATTGATGCCCTGAGCAAGACGAGTTGTGGTGTCCGAGGATAGAAAGTGGGCAACAATGCAGGAAAAGCACAGTACCCGAGCACGTCTGTGATAAGCTCGCCCCACGGTCAATTCCTCTTTGCAAGTCAGTGTCAACAGATAGTAAAAAGCCAGTAGCTCAGAAAGCGACGACAAAAACTCAGGCAGAAGATACCGCCAAGGCCGGCATTCGCCTACGTGATTATCAGCAACAAGCTGTGGATGCAGCTGTGCGCTATTTCCGCACTCAATCAGGCTCGGCAGTGATAGTGCTGCCCACGGGTGCCGGCAAGAGTTTGGTGATTGCTGAACTGGCTCGTATCGCCAAAGGCAAGGTACTGGTACTGACCCATGTTAAAGAGCTGGTCGCCCAAAACGCCGAAAAAGTTGCCCTGTTGACTGATGAAGCCAGTATCTACTCGGCCGGCCTGAGGCAAAAGCTCACCCAAGGCAAAACCGTTGTCGCCAGCGTGCAATCCGCCGGGCGCAACCTTGAAGCCTTTGACAGCCACTACTCCCTGGTGGTCATAGACGAGTGCCACAGAGTGAGCCTTGAGCAGGACAGCCAGTATCAGCAACTGCTTGAACACCTCAAATCCCACAACCCCAAACTTAAGCTGCTGGGTTTGACGGCCACCCCTTATCGCCTTGGACTGGGTTTTATTTATCGCCGCCACTATCACGGCCGGGTTGGTAATCCCGACCGAGGGATTTTCGATGACTGCATCTTTGAGTTGCCCTTAAGGCCCCTAATTAAACAAGGCTATCTGACGCCGCCCAGGCTTTACGATGGCCTGAGCGCTCAGTATGACTTCAGCAGCCTGCCGAGCAACAGCAATGGGGAATATGATGAGGCTAAGGTCGATGCCCTGCTCAGTCACAGTGGCCGTGCGACCAAGGCCATTGTTAACCAGCTAAGGCAACTGGCCAACACCCGCAAGGGAGTGATTATTTTTGCCGCCACTGTGCGTCACGCCGAAGAAGTGCTAACGCTACTGGCTGACGAACAGGCAGCGCTCATCACAGCGACCACAGAGATGCAACAAAGGGATACCGTCATCCGCGCCTTTAAAGCCCAGGAACTTAAGTTTCTGGTCAATGTGGCCGTACTCACAACAGGGTTTGATGCGCCCCATGTAGACCTTATTGCCATCATGCGGCCCACGGCATCTGTGAGCCTGTTTCAACAGATGGTTGGCCGCGGGCTGAGGCTAGCCGAAGGCAAACAGGACTGCCTGGTCATAGATTATGCCGCCAGCGGCTTTGACCTGTTCTATCCCGAGGTCGGCACTCCCAAGCCCGCGGCAAACTCGGTGCCGGTACAGGTTCCCTGCCCCGAGTGCGGTTTTGCCAATATCTTCTGGGGCAAGACGGATGAGGATGGCGACATCATCGAACACTTCGGCCGCCGCTGCCAGGGACTGTTGCAGGACAATAGTCAATGCAGTTATCGCTATCGCGCCAAGTCATGCCCGGATTGCGGCGCCGAAAACGATATCGCAGCCAAGATTTGCCATCAATGCCAATCGACGCTGGTCGACCCGGACAAACGTCTCAAAGAGGTGTTGTCAAAACAACATCATCATCTGTTCAAGGTACAGCAAATGTTGCTGCACGCCGAAGAGGGGCGTCTCAGAGTTCAGTATCTGGATTATGACGGCAATGACTTCAACCAGTATTTTAAAATGGAGACCAGTGCTCAACGCCGGGCACTGTTTGCTTGTTTTATTCATCCCCACAGCAAAACACCTGGGCTGAAACTGCCGAAATACAGTCAACCACAACAACTGGTCGACGATGCTGCGCGGTTTCGGGCGCCGGATATGCTGCTGCTGAAAAAACAGGCGCGGCGCTGGGATTTATTGCAAACTTTCTTTGATTATCAAGGCAGGTTTCAAACCGAAAAATCATTCCTGGGATCAAGCGACTTAGCATAGGTCTTTAAGCTGTGGTATAACTGCTGCAAATCAAGTCCATGGGAGTCAATATGTTTGTAGTTATTTTCGGTCGTCCAGGTTGCCCATATTGTGTGCGTGCAGTGCAGCTTTCTGAGCAACTGGCTGAAAAGCGTGATGATTTCAAATTTAAGTATGTCGATATTCACGCCGAAGGCATCACCAAGGCCGATCTGGAAAAAACCGTAGGCAAGCCGGTTGAAACAGTGCCGCAAATTTTCGTCGACAAAGAGCACGTCGGCGGCTGCACTGAATTTGAAGCTTATGTCAGAGAAAACAACCTGCTCTGAAGCAAGCCTCCTTCTCGACGCTAAGGCACCCAAAGGGTGCCTTTTCTTATATCCCCAGTCCGGATTGCATATCTCTGCCCGGTTTCGCGCTCAGCCCAACTGCAAACCCTGCGCGCTCATTCAGCACGAGTGCCCCCACTAACTATTAGGTGCCCTTAGAAAAATGGCGGCTTTTCTCAAGAGGTTGTATTATGTAACAGCTTGAAAAGCTTATTACTGAGGATATATGCAAGGGAACCAGGCAAAGCAACAATCCAACCGATTACCTTGGCTTCCCGGCTGGCTGAAACGCTTGCCGGTCAAGTTTGCCCTCAGTCAGTTACTCATCAGCGCCCTCATTGTCATCAGCACTGTGCTGGTATTGCTCAGCATTCAACGTAACCAGTTGCTCAGTCAACAAAGAGCATTGAACCAAAGTTATGGTCAAGTCGTTACCGCAAGACTGCAGGAAGTGACCTCTCAGATAGAAAGCCTGGTCAGTACCATGGCGAATCTTGGTGCCCTTTACCGCAGCAATGGCACAGCGCTCAAGGCCAGTATCGAGTCGGTGCTGGAATTGGAAACCCAGAAAGAGATGATCACCGGCGGCGGGATCTGGCCTGAACCCCGAGCCTTTGAACCCGGGCGGATCCTCGACAGCCTCTTTTGGTATCGCGACAGCTACGGCAAACTGCAGCAACTTAACAGCTATAACGAGCAGCCACAGCAACGCTACCACAACGAAGACTGGTATAAACCCACCCGCTTTTTTCCGGCCGACAGAACTTTCTGGTCCAGCGCCTATCGCGATTCCTACACGGCCGAAGCCATGGTCACTGCCTCTGTCCCTATCTGGCAGGATCATGAGTTTATCGGTGCCGCCACAGTGGACATCAGCCTTGGTGGCCTTAATCGTTTCTTCAGAGGCGCCCTCAAAGATCTCAGCGGTTATGTGTTTGCCCTCGACTACCGCAACCATCTGCTCGCCTCTCCCTGGGAAGATGAGTTGCTGGACAGCACGCTGGAAAAGCCGCTGAGTCTGGATAATTTTCAACGCCTTGAACGCCTGTTCCCCGAGTTTCAATCTGTTGGTGAAGCACTGCGCAGCGCCGATCAGGTGCTTATTCAGGAGGCCAATCAACATAAGGCCTTCAGCAGTCAACAGCTCAAAAGCCTGATGGGCGAGCGTGATGAAATCGAGGCGGCACTGCTTGCCACCATAATCAACAACTCTGCCAGAGAATGGCCGGCCAATGCCAAGCTGCTGCTGACCCAAGAACTGACCCGGGATCCCTTGCTCAACGAGCCAGCGCTGGTTTCGGTATTTTTGATGCCCAAGACCTATTGGAAAATAGTGATAGTCACACCGCTGTCATCCCTCAAAGAGGACGCGACATTGATTGCAGGCAAAGTCGGCATCTACCTGGTGGCGATCCAGTTGCTGGCACTGCTGCTGTTATTTCTAGTGCAGCACAGATTGTTTATCAAACCTATCAGCCGCATGGTGGCAGCGCTCAGGGAAAACAACCCTGCCCGGCTGGAGTTGGACGCCAGAGACAGAGAAGATGAACTGGGGATGCTGGCCGGCAGTTTTATCTCCCGCACCCGTCAGTTGGAAACGGCGATGGCCAGCCTGGATGCCAGTAACCTGGCGCTGGAGCAGCAACTGGAGGTGCAACATAACGCCCAACAAATTCTCAAAACACGTACCGAGCAGCTCAATGCATTGATGAATCATTCACAGAACATCATCTACATCAAAGATTTAACCGGGCAATATACGCTGGTCAACGACAAGTATTGCGAAATTACCGCCCACGAACGGGCGCAGTTTATCGGTGCGGATGACAATCAGGTCTTCCCTCTCGGCCTGGCACAAATTTACCAAGCCAACGATCAAAGGGTGGTCAGTAACCAAAGCCCCTTCTGCTCCGAAGAACCCATTGCCACCCCTCTGGGGGATGTCCTGTATCAGGTAACCCGCTTCCCCATCCGCGACGAATTTGGCGAACTGTGTGGCATAGGGGCAATTGCATTCGATCTTTCCAGTCACAAACGCCAGGAACAGCAGTTGGGGCAAGCCCTGGAGTTACAGGCCGATATCAATAAACGCAACAGCCGTACCCTGCAACAACAGCAGCAACAGATAGCTCAATTGGAAGGTCAGTTGCAGCAGGCACAAAGCAAGTCTCAGTTGCTCAGTCTCAGCAGCACCTTGATGAAAGAGCAGGAGTTGCAGCTGCCAAGACTACTTGCCCAGCTGGTTGCTGACTTGTCTGCCGACTTCGATCAGCTCGGCGCGAGTTTGTTTGAAGCCGAAAGCACCGAAGTTTTGAATCAGTCCAAGGAACTTATTCTGCTTGGTTCCGCCAGATTGCGTCACCTGTTGGCGCTGGTCAATTATCCACAGACAGAGGTCAAGACGCTTCATTTCGATGAATTCGCGACTCACCTGCAGGCTCTGATGGCACCACAGTTTGCCGCCGCAAACGTTGAAATGAAATTGGCGATTGCGGAAAAGCTGTTGCCTGGTGCCAAACCCTGGCAGCTTTTATTGCTCTTCTACCCTTTGCTGAGCAATATCCTGCATCATGCATTTACTCATCAATCTGCCAATGCCCTAATAACTATTGAGGCGGACAAGCTGGACGAGCGCCATCTGGAGGTTACAGTAACAGACAACGGCAGCGGAATAAGTCAGGAGATGCTGGCCCGTATTGAACAGGCCGCGTCACAAAGCGGAACCGGTACTCTGTCACGGTTACAGAGCTATGTGAGGCTAAAACTGCTTGGAGAAATGACCATCAGCTCCCAAGAGGGAGACGGCTGCCGCGTCCGCCTGCTGCTGCCGCTTGAGTCCATTGAGTAGCTTAACCCGGCTCCCCCTGAGGCGAGAGAAGACTCAAGCACTGGACTTATCAAACCTTTGCAAAACTCTTTCAGCTAGACAATTTCACATGGGCCGGGATTTCAGCATAACCCAAGTCTAAACAATGAGAAGCAAAGGGCTGCCATTCCATGCCATTGAAAAACATCACTATAATATTAATGAGTTTCACCTCTGAATGACAAAAGCCGCCATAATAGGCGGCTTTCCCGGGGTATGGTTAGAAGCGCTTAGCTGTCAGTCGCTTTCTTTCAGGCTGACATCCACCAGATAGTGACCCTGCAGCCAGTTTCGGCCAATCAACAGTTTATGGGTCATCTTGCTTCTGTCTTTAAGGTTAACCTTGACCGGATACTCTCTTCCCGGCTCGCCAATGTTGAGTTCCACCATATAACGAATTTCACTGCCTTGGGCATTACGGATAAGCGAGGTATTGGTGATCATGGCATGCAGGCGTTGCTTTTCGCCCTTTTCGTTTTCTGTGGTGAAGCTCAGCTGCTTACCGATATTCTTTTCCATATCCTCATCGCCGTTTTCCACTTTCAGATCCGTAGCATGCAGTGAATTTTCCACCGCGCCGGTATCGATACGGGTTTGGAAAATCAGTCCTGATTCCCGCACACTGATGGGAGCGACCGGCCCTATGATGCGCTTTTCAGCCACATCGACCAGAAAGTCATCGGACAGCCAGTTGCGGCCGATAAGCAGTTTATAATCCATGTGGCTGCGGTCTCTGAGATTAACCTTGACCTTACGTTTGTGATCGCCAAACGCGACGTTCAACTCCACCATGTAACGCGTCTCTCGTCCCTGAGAGTTACTGACAGTAGATGTCTTGACGATTTTGGCCTTGAGCTGCTTTTTCTCACCACGTTCGTTTTCTGTGGTAAAGCTGAGCATTTTGCCCACGTTATCCTGCATCTTCTTGGCACTGCCGCCAATGACCTTGAGATCCATCGCATGCATGGAGGTGTTGGCCGCCCCGGTATCGATACGGGCCTCAAAACTGAGCCCGGCTTCGGCGACCGTCATAATTTCAGTCTGACCTATGACTGTTTTTTCCTGGGCAAACACTGATGTCGAAAGCAACATAAAACAAAGACCAAGTTTTTTAAGCATAGGACTATTCCATTCATTTCACTTAACAAGATGAAAATCCGGCTGAAATGCCGGAACTTACAGATAAGACAGATGTTAACGCTTCAGGTTCCCGAGAGCCAGGCTCGGCCCTTGGCCATTTCCGCTCTGGGAAACACGGCCACCGGGCAAGGGAGCATCAGCGCCAAGGTTTGAGCCATGCCCTCGATGGCAGGGCTATCGGTGATCACAGCTATACGGGAAAAGTCCTGCAGATGAAACAGTCCAAGGCAGGCATCATCCCACACCGCTTGCAAAGAGATGCCCTCAAAGTCGGCGCCGTATTCATACCAGAGTTTAATGAGCACATGTTCCCTGAGTTTGGACTCGACCGCCGGCAGCAAAACAGCATCGTAATCATCACCGCTGATCACACCGCTGGCGCGAACTGCCACTGTATTGTCATCAAACCCGGAAAGCAGTGTCAGCATCGAGCGCCTCCACCTGTGTGCGTTATTGAGACAGGAGCTTGGCGATTTCCTGATCAAACAGATTCTTGATCAAACCGGCAAACTCGCTGATAAACAAGGTTTGCTTTGCCGTAGCCTTATGATTGGCCACCTTGGCCAGGATCTCTTCCAAATCGTACACTATGGCATCTATCTCACGGATAACAGTGTTACGCTGGGCAAAGGACAGTTGCGGATTCTGGCCACAGACCATAATAATCTGCGCCGACAGCTGCTCTTCAAACTGTTCCATGACGCTGCTGTCGCCCAAAGATTCCCCTTCGGGAGTCTCAAACAATCCAAGGTGTTCGGTCAGGAATTGTATGAGGTGCATATAGCCGTCTTTGTCTGTAACCATCTTTCTTCCCGCGTGCAACGTCTCAGGCCAACCCATAAGGGGCAAACTTCCGAACGCCGCCAATGCGGCGATCAGAGAGTCACATTATGAAACAAAATCCGCCTTGAGTCTTGCCTCAAATCAAGCCGTCGTTTGTTACTTGTTTAATCTTAGAACAAAAGAGACAGGAACAGCCTTACTGATGCTGGATAGACCGGCAATTTCACGTAATTTTTCAACCCCATCGGTCAAACCAAACTCTTCGGCGTTCACTATGACGGCTTTTTGTGAGGTTACCAAAAGGCTCGACTCACCGAGTCTGGCCACCACCACACCAAAGCGCTTATTCTGATTCTTGCCATGCAGCGACAACACGCCATCAATCTCAGTGGTCAGCAACTCGCCGGGTTTGAGCTTGTCCAATAGATCCGCAGGCACTTGCGCTGTCAGCGTCAGGCTAGGAAAGTTAGCCACCTCAAACAGCATGGTTTGCATCCGCTTATCGCGGATTTCAATGCCGGTATTAACGCCGTTGAGCGGGATCTCCAACTTGAATTCGCCACTCTCGGCAAGTGTGCCACTCACCTGGTTGAACTCATGTACCTCGGCGATATCACCTTTCTTGACCGACACAAAGCTAACCTTGGAGTCGGCATTGTCCAACTGCCAGTCAGCCGCCAGGGCCAGGTTACTGAAGGCGCCGAGCGCCAGCAAGGGGATCCATTTCTGCATATTCTTGTTCCTTGTAGGGTGTGAATTGAACTGCGCCCGATTTCACCCGGGTAAAAGCAAGCGCTTTTTGTAGATTACTCATTACTAAAGCATATTGTTCACTTCAAGAAAACCTTTGCCGCTATTGAGTGAACTTTTGCTCACGGACCACCACGGCCGCCTGCAACCATTTCTCTCAGCGTCACCAGACTGTCAAGCCAATGAAACAAAACCCTTTTATTCTACAAACGCTAATACAGACCAGCAGCCAAGATTAGGTAACGAGGAAACTATGTCAGAGCAACAAGTGACAGGAACCGTTAAATGGTTCAACGATGAAAAGGGCTTTGGTTTTCTAACCCAGGAAAACGCCGCCGATGTGTTCGTCCACTACCGCGCCATTCAAGGCAGCGGCCGCCGCACCCTGAAAGAGGGTGAGAAGGTCAGCTTCAGTGTGACTGAAGGCCAAAAGGGGCTGCAAGCGGAAAACGTAGTGCGGTTAAAATAGCTGACGGATAAAAGTAAAGGGACGGCATCTGCCGTCCCTCTTGTTATGCCATAGCGTCATCAAGGTGCGAGGCGATTGATCTCCCATCCGTCATCTGTGCGGCTGTAGAGGAATCTGTCATGCAGCCTGTGCTCACCGCCCTGCCAGAATTCCACACTGGAAGGCACTATGCGGTAGCCGCCCCAAAACTTGGGCAAAGGAACTTCGCCCTTGGCAAACTTGGCCTTCATCTCGGCAAACTTACTCTCGAGTGCCTGACGGGCGCTAAGCTTGCTCGACTGTTTCGAGACCCAGGCCGCTATCTGGCTGTCTTTCGGACGGCTGACAAAGTACTTGAATACCTCTGTAGCAGACAGGGCTTCGGCTACACCTGTCACGGCCACCTGGCGCTCCAGCGGATGCCAGGGGAACAGTAAACTGACCTTGGCGTTGACGGCAATCTGCTGCGCCTTACGGCTTTCCAGATTGGTAAAGAATACAAAACCCTGCTGATCAAAACGCTTCAGCAAGACTATCCGCTGAAACGGTTGGCCGGTTTCGTCCACTGTGGCCACCACCATGGCGGTAGGGTCCGTCAAAGGTGCATCCTTGGCCTGCGCCATCCAGCGCTCAAACTGCGCCATGGGCTCGGCGGCCAGATCGGCGCGCCTGAGGCCGCCCTGGGTGTATTCGCGGCGAATATCACTCAAATCTGTCATCGTCTATCCTTGTCCCTGAGCCGGGCACAAAGCCCCAGCGAAACGGAACCCCCAGCCTAGGCTGGGGGCTCTATACAAGAAGGAAAGCCAACGACAAGCGTTGGCTTAAAGTGAAGCGGCTTACTTGACTTTGCCCTGCCCCAGCGCCCAGACATGCAGCATTTCCAGGCCCAGCGTCGCGCCCGCCAGCGCGGTAATGTCGGCGCTATCGTAAGCAGGTGCCACTTCAACCACATCCATACCCACTATGTTGAGGCCCTTGAGACCGCGGATAATTTTCAGCGCCTTGTCGCTGGTGAGACCGCCGCATACCGGAGTACCGGTTCCCGGCGCGAAGGCAGGATCCAGGCAATCGATATCGAAAGTCACATATAAAGGCATATCGCCAACCCGCGCCTTGATCTGCGCCACGATTTCATCGGCGGTCATTTCATTGGCCATGGCGGCATCAATCACCTGAAAACCGTGGCCTTCTTTGGTGTATTCGGTGCGGATCCCCACCTGCACAGAATGAGCCGGATCGATCAAGCCTTCGTTGGGGGCATGATAGAACATGGTGCCATGGTCAAACTTGCTGCCCTGACTGTAGGTGTCGGTGTGAGCATCGAAGTGCAGCAGCGCCATCTTGCCAAACTGTTTGTGGTGCGCGCGCAGCAGCGGCAGGGTCACAAAGTGATCGCCACCAAAGCTCAGCAGTGTCTTGCCGGCGGCCAGAACTTTGCTGGCAAAGTTTTCGGTGCGCTCGGTAAAGTCAGCGGCATCACCACAGTTGAATACCAGATCGCCGGCATCCACTATCTTGATATATTCGCTGAGGCTGAAATCCCAAGGCCAACGCTTCTCTTCCCAGGCCAAATTGGTCGAGGCATTGCGGATAGCTCCGGGCCCCATACGGCCACCGCTGCGACCGGTAACGGCCATATCGAAAGGCAAACCTATTACCACCACATCCGCATCGCTTTCTAGCGGTTTGAAATCCAGTGGCTGACGCAAATAACCAAACGCATTTGAATAAAGCGAGTAATCAGGTTTATCTGCTAAAGTGGTCATAAATACTCCAAAACTTGGCTAATGCCGATATTTACATGGACTCAGGGATCAGCACTTCGTGGCACATCTGCTGATAGTGACTGAAGCCAACATTATAACCCTGCTCCAGGGACAAAGAGCAACTTCCCAGACATAAATGTTCAGGGTAACCACGGGTGTCCAACTGGGCGTTGAAGCCGATGACATCCCAGCTGCCGGGATTGAGAATGGCCAGCAAACGGGCGAAGATATCTATCGGTTGTACGGCGAGATCCAGGTTGGTCTCGAAGCTGACATAAGAGCTGCTTTCCTGGGGCGTGATATGAATAGTCATATACTCTTTGCCGCGAATGCCGTTGATGGAATAACCAAAGGGCTCAAACAGGAAGTCATCAAACTGGAATCCGGGCAGCATCTCTTCCAGTGCCAGCAGTTGGCGCACCCCGGCGCAGCTTTGGTTATCGGAGCGTAGATAGTCGGCCGCCTCACCGCGAATGTGATACATCAACAGCTCACTGGTGGCATCACCGCTCTCGGCGCTGAAGGCCTTGTCACTGCAAAACAGATAATGATGATGGGAATCCAGATGACCGATACGGTACGCCACGCCGGACAGTTTCTCTCTCAGTGCCTGTAAGTCCTGCTCAAAAGAGCTGGCCTGCAGGTGCGACAGATATTCGTTTTTGCGCTGAAAAGTCGCAAAGGCTATCGCCTCTTCGCCGAGGGAGTCGATAAAATGCAGGGTCGAGCGCGCCAGTGTGGTGGTACCACAAGTCAACATTAAAAACCTGTCGTCCCAAACAAACAGACTCGACTCGCTGAGCAGATAGGCATCGCAATAATCATTGCTGACGGAAGAGAGGATTTCTGCATTGGCCTTGGCCACCATCTCTTCCCAGAAGGGCTTTCCCAGTGAGCGCAGCGAAGGCGTAGCCGGCGTCACTATCACTTCAATTTTTTTTTCTGAACCTTCAAAAAACATCTTTTATCTCTACTTGTTGCAGGCCCCGAAGGGCCTGCTGAATGCACCGACCTTATGAAAAATCTTCCAGATAGGTATAACCCTTAAGACCCAATTGCAGCTCTTCAAGGATCGAGGTGCGTTCGTCTTCGGCAATATGCTGATTCACCAGCTCTTCGTAGGTGCGCATAAAGGATACGGCATCCAGGTTCACATAGCGCAGCACATCGGCCACAGTGTCACCGGACAGCACAGACTCTATGTTGGCTAGGCCGCTTTCATCGAGACGCACCACAGCCGAGTTGGTATCACCGAACAGGTTGTGCATATCACCGAGGATCTCCTGATAAGCCCCAACCAGGAAGAAACCGATAAGATACGGGCTCTCGGCACTCCAGGCAGGAACCGGCAGTGTGGTTTCAATCCCCTGCCCGTCCACATACTGATCCACCATGCCGTCCGAGTCACAGGTGATATCCAGCATCACGGCGCGGCGCTCTGGCGCGGTATCCAGCCCGGTCAGCGGCAACACAGGGAACACCTGATCTATACCCCAGGCATCCGGCAGCGATTGGAACAGCGAGAAGTTAACGAAGAACTTGTCGGCCAGTTTCTCATTGAGTTCATCAATGATGGGTCTGTGATAACGGTTCTTGTTGTTCATCAAGCCCTGTAGCTCGTGACAGACACGCAGGTTGGTCTGCTCCGCCCAGGCGCGCTCTTCCAGGCTAAGTTGCCCAAGAGCAAACAGAGCGTGAGCTTCGGCCAGATCCGATTGGGTATCGTGGAAAATCTCAATCAGGGCACGGGAATCGGCGCGGCCGCGGATATCGCTCCAGGACTGCCACATGTTGTGCAGCAGCTGTGGGGCATCCTCTGCCGGTGGCTGGATATTCTCAGGGGAATAGGCCTCGGTACCGATAACATCCGTGATAAGTACGGCGTGGTGCGCGGTCAGGAAACGGCCGGACTCAGAGATAATCCTCGGCACCGGCTGCTCGTACTCGGCGCAGACATCACTCAGGGCGCTGACGATATTGTTGGCGTATTCGCTCAGGCCATAGTTCATAGAGTTGTTGCTTTGGCTGCGGGTACCGTCATAGTCCACCGCCAGGCCGCCGCCCACGTCGAAACAGTTGACCTTGGCACCCAGTTTTCTCAGCTCACAGTAGAAGCGCGCCGCTTCACCCACACCATGGCGAATATCGCGGATATTGGCAATTTGCGAACCCAGGTGAAAATGCAGCAACTGCAGCGAATCCAGCATGTCGGCACTCTTGAGCTCGTTGACCACCCGCAGCACCTGCGCAGCAGAAAGACCAAACTTGGACTTTTCACCGCCACTGGCCTGCCACTTGCCCTTGCCCTGGAACGCCAGGCGTGCGCGCAGACCCAGACGCGGAGTAACCCCAAGCTCGCGGGATTCCTGCAGCACCATCTTAAGCTCGGACATCTTCTCCAGCACTATGTAGACCTTGTGGCCCAGCTTTTCGCCTATCAGTGCCAGGCGGATATATTCTTTATCCTTGTAGCCGTTACAGACTATGACTGAGCTGGCCTTTTGTGCCATGGCCAGTACCGCCATCAGCTCAGGCTTACTGCCAGCTTCAAGCCCTAGTTGCGGTGCTTCTTTGCTGACCTGGCTGGCGAGGATTTCCTCAACCACCGTCTGCTGCTGGTTCACCTTGATGGGATAAACCAACAGATAGTCCTCGCTGTACTCGTACTTTTGAATCGCCTGATTAAAGGCCTGGCACAGGCTATCGACCCTGTGGTGCAAAATCTGCGGGAAACGGACCAGCACAGGCAGGTTAACACCGGCCTTCACCATATCTTTGGCCAGTTCGTTCAGGCCGATTTTGCTGTCCGGATTCAAAGGATCCGGTGACACTGTCACCTCACCCTGATCGCTGATCCCGTAAAATCCCTGGCTCCAGTATGCGACGTTGTAGCCGACGCGGGCATCGTCAATAGACCAATCACTCATGTTCGTTAGCCTGTTATCAAAAAATGGGTTATGCGGTAACCGTCATCGCTGACGCGACCGCCTGTTCGACAAACGCCGGCAGCGCAAAGCTTGCCTGATGGATAGCCGGCGTGTAATAACGGGTGGTAATACCGGCCCGTTCAAAACGCTCTTCGAGAGTAGCCAGGCTATGCTGACGCGCCTCAAGATCATCGGTTGCCCAGGCAAAGGCCATGCTGCCACCCACATAGGTAGGCACGGCCGCCATATAGAACCGACACTCTTTCACATAAGAGCTCATGCGTCTGACGGTATTTTGCACTTCATCCAGCTGCATAAAAGGCACGCCGTTCTGAGCGACAAAAATCCCATTTTCATTGAGACAACGCTTACAGCCCTCGTAAAAGTCGGAACTGAACAGTACTTCTCCCGGACCAAGGGGATCTGTGCAGTCAGAGATAATCACATCAAATTTTTGCTGTGATTGCCTAACATAATCCATCCCGTCGCTGATCACCAAGTTGACTCTGGGGTCATCGTAGGCGCCTTGGGAATGGTTTGGAAAATAGCTTTTACACATTTCCACCACGGCGGCATCAATCTCCACCATGGTAATGGATTCAATCTGTTTATGTTTGACCACTTCCCGCAGCATGCCGCCGTCACCGCCGCCTATGATAAGCACCCGCTTGACGTCGCCGTGGGCCAGAATAGGCACATGGGTCAACATTTCGTGATAGACAAACTCATCTTTCTCTGTGGTCTGGATGGCGCCATTGAGCGCCATGACCCGTCCCATAGCGGCATTTTCAAAAATGCTCAGGTGCCACTGTTCGGTCTTTTGCTCGAACAGCACCTTTTCCACCTCAAAATACTGCCCGTATGCCGGATGCAGTGTCTCGTAGTAAATATTCTTGGCTTGCATTTAACCTAAAACTCTTGGTGTTGAATGTAAGGGTGGACAAATAACCCGTCCTCGGCGATTCAAAAATGAATGCCGAGTGAATTTATCGTCGTAGATGGACGACGGGCTCAGTTGGGACTATTGGCCTGTTCGCGGCCGGAATTGATGCGGATTAACGTGAGATGTTTCAAGCCGGTATTGTCATAGCTGACAATGGTTGAAAACCTGTGTTGTGGCACTTGGCGAACCAGTGCGGCAAATGAATGGCTGTGCATTAGCTAAAACCCTCTTAACCCCGTGTAAATGGTGCTTTTTTCATTTACACGGTTAATGACTCGTGAACCATAATAACCCTGTTACTCACGTTTGCCTGTCAGGACTGAATGTACCTTCAAAACGGCGCAATTAAACCTTGCTGTGCCCCATAATGCAAGCACGAATCACAGTTTATCCAAGCCTTTGAAATATAAACTACAGTTGCTATGTTCACTCATGCCATTTAAACGGTTTTTTTTCGATTTATATCAATAGATTGAGCCATGAAAGCCGATTTCATCTGTTCAAGATTTTTTAAATACACAGGCTCCCTATTTTGATCGCCAGATACCGCTTTGGGTACCTAGTTTGATTCAATGCAGCCCCCTTGGGGAATTTGAGGGTGAAAACTCACCCTCAAACAAAGGGTTGTTATCGTGAAGCCTGGCGATTCAAGCAAAAATCGCGGCAGCTAAAAACGCCACCCAATTTAGCGAATTAATCAAAGGTCATTTCCGGCACAGACTCGCCGCAATGCAGTCTGCCCGCCGTCTTGGCGCGGATCTCCTCAACAGTTACCCCCGGCGCGCGCTCCAGTAGATGAAAACCGCCGTCACGGATTTCCAGCAGTGCCAAGTCCGTCAGCACCCGCTTGATACAGTTAACCCCGGTCAGCGGCAACGTGCAACGCTCAAGCAACTTGGACTCACCCTGTTTGCTGCAGTGCATCATGGTACATATGATGTTGGCCGCGCCGGCCACCAGATCCATGGCGCCGCCCATCCCTTTGACCATCTTGCCCGGGATCATCCAACTGGCAATATTGCCCTGTTGATCCACCTCCATCGCCCCCAACACTGTGAGATCCACATGCCCGCCCCTTATCATGGCAAAGCTCAGGGCCGAGTCGAAAATCGCCGCGCCTTTGACCGCAGTGACAGTCTCCTTACCGGCATTGATCATGTCGGCATCTATCTTTTCCTCCAGCGGAAACGGCCCCATTCCCAACAGACCATTTTCCGAATGCAGCATCACCTCTATCCCGGGTGGCAGGTAGTTGGCTACCAGAGTGGGAATGCCTATGCCCAGATTGACATAATCACCGTCACGGATCTCTCTGGCGACCCGCATAGCCATCTGTTCGCGACTCAACGCCATAATGCTGTTCTCCTGTTAGCTGGGTCGAAAGGTGCGCTTTTCGATGCGTTTTTCAAACTGTCCCTGCACCAGGCGATCGACAAAAATTCCCGGTGTATGAATTTGTGATGGCGGCAGGCTGCCTGGCTCGACTATCTCTTCGGCCTCTACCACGGTTATCTTGCCCGCCATCGCTGCCAAGGGGTTGAAGTTCATCGCGGTGTGGCGATAGATGCAGTTGCCCTGCCAATCGGCCTTCCAGGCACGAACCAGCGCAAAGTCGGCGACTATGCCACGCTCCAGCAGATACTCCCGCCCTTCGAAATGTTCACTGGGTTTGCCCTCGGCCACGGGGGTTCCTACCCCGGTGGCCGTGTAAAACGCCGGGATCCCGGCGCCGCCGGCGCGGATCCGCTCGGCCAGAGTGCCCTGAGGCACCAGCTCCACCTCCAGCTCACCAGTCATCATCAATTGCTCAAACAGGGCGTTTTCACCCACGTATGACGCCACCATCTTGCGAATTTGGCGGTTTTGCAGCAAGAGCCCAAGACCGAAGTCGTCGACGCCACAGTTGTTGGACACCAGCTCCAAATTACGCACTTCTTTGCGTACCAACTCGGCTATCAAACCCTCGGGTATGCCACAAAGGCCAAAGCCTCCGGCAATGATCCGCATCTCATGGGTTATCCCCTCCAATGCCTGTTCATGACTGGCAACCCTTTTATCCAACCCGGCCATAGTGATTCTCCTGTGTCAGCCTCTCTTGCCTTATTGCGCGGTCCAGCCACCGTCCAGCACCAGCGTCTGGGCGGTAATATTGCGCGCCGCTGGCGCCATCAAAAACGCCACCGAATGCACGATTTCATCGACGCCGATAAACGCCTTCTTCGGCATGGGGGACAGCATGATGTTGTCGATAACCTCTTGCTCGCTCATGCCGTGCTCCCTTGCCTGAGACGCTATCTGCGCCTCCACCAGCGGTGTCTTCACATAAGCCGGGCAGATAGTGTTGACGGTAATGTCCCAGTCGGCGTTTTCCAGCGCCACGACCTTGCTCAGTCCCAGTAAACCGTGTTTGGCGGCCACATAGGCCGACTTGTACCTGGATGCCACCAGTGCATGGATAGAGCCGATATTGATGATGCGGCCAAAGTTGCGCTCCCGCATTCCCGGCAGCAATGCCTTGCAAAGCATCGCCGGGCCGGTGAGCATCACCTGTTGCAGCAGTTGCCACTTCTCGGCCGGAAAGGCATCGAGGCGCGCCACATGCTGCAGTCCGGCATTGTTGATGAGCACATCCACTTCAATGTCAGCCAGTTGCTCGGTCAGCGTTTCAATGGCCCGGGAGTCGGCGACATTGAGCCCAAGGCCCAAGCAGTTGCCGCCGGCTTGATTGAGCGTGTTGGCGGCCAGTATCGCCCGCTCAGGGTCGAGATCGCTCAGCAATATCCTGTGGCCAAAGGCCGCCAGCTCAGTGGCAATCGCCAGGCCGATACCGCTGGCCGCGCCGGTGATCAATACGGTTTTAGGGTCTTTCATACAGGCTCCTTAAAATTACGCCCTGCGGCGGCTTGACTCAGTCCGCCAGAAATGTACGGATTTCATCACTCTTGCTCTGAATGGAGAACAAGCCATCGAGATGGCCCCAGGGGCCTTTAATTTCACTTATCTCTACCTCTTTACCCAGTTCCTTCAGGGTGGCGGCCATCTGCCTCACCCTCTGGGGCCGCAACAGCAGATCGCCACTGGCGGGCAGCAACAGGCTCTTGGCCTTTATCTTGGCCAAGGCGAGTTTCAGCTCGCCCCCTTGCCAATCGGCACTGAACAGTTGCGAGGCCCGTACCAGATACAGCACATGGTTGGCATCCTGCAATGCCGCCCTGGCCCCGGCGCGCTGTTGCAAGATCTGGCTGATTTGCGGCAGCGTGCGAATATCCGCCAGCGCGCCTTTGTCGGCCACAGTGAAGTCCTTGAAGCTGGCCAGATAGGCCTCCGGCGCCATTGCATCCTGGGTGATATTGAGCAGCGCCGCGGTCAGCCCTGCCACCGGGGGCGTCTTGCCGTAGTAGTCGCCGCCGCGCCAGTTGGGATCCAGCCGGATAGGCAGGGCCCATTTTTCCAGTGCCGGTACGCTCCAGGCATCCATGCTGTCGGCGCCGATAACATGAATGAGCCGCTCGACTCTGTCCGGGTAACTCACCGCCCAATCTAGCGCCTGAAATGACCCCATGGAGGCACCCATCACCGCATGGAGTTTTTCAATGCCGAGACTCTCCAGCAGCAAGCGCTGCACCTCGACGAAGTCATGAATGGTCACCACGGGGAAATCCAATCCCCAGGGTTTGCCGGTTTCAGGGTTGATGCTGGCAGGCCCTGTGGTGATGGTATGACCGTCGTGCACATTGGCGTTGACCAGAGTGTCGGCGCTGACAACAAAGAAGCGATTGGTATCTATCGCCTTACCCGGCCCTATGATGGCGTCCCAATAGCCACTCTGGGGATCAGACTCGGCGTACTTGCCGGCGGCGTGGGAATTACCGGAAAAGAAATGAGTGATCAGTATGACATTGTCCTTGGCCGCATTGAGACTGCCGTAGCTTTCCCAGCCGACGGTCACACTGGGCAACACTTTGCCCGATACTGTGCGAAACTCAGTGGTGGTAAACGACTTTTTCTCCACCAGCATAGGCTGGGCGGCCGCTTTCAAGGACGAAGCCGCCGAGGCAGAAACAGACTCGGCCGAAGCCGGAGCACTGGCTTGGGCAACCCCAAGCAGCGCCGCAAACATGCAGGATGCAAATAACTTCATATTCACCTCTTAAAACCAAATAAACAGAGCCAGTGCCAGCGCGACACCGATAAGCGGCAGCAGGGTCGTCAGCGCCGCCATCGCCCAATAGGCGCGCTTGTGGGTTTCCTTACAGATGGCGCGAATGGTGGTAACCACATAACCGTTATGGGGCAAGGTATCCAAAGCACCGGAAGAGATAGCCACCACTCGATGCAGCTGATCCGGGTTCACCCCCATATCCAGATAATGGGGCGCCACCAAAGGCAGGGCTATCGCCTGGCCGCCGCTGGCAGAGCCGGTAAGGCCAGCAATCACGCTCACCGCCACCGCAGCCCCCAACAGCTCATTGCCCGGCATATTGGTCATCACCTCAACCGCAGTGGCAAAGGCAGCCGATGATTTGGCCACGGCGCCAAAGCCGACCACGGCGCTGGTATTGCCTATGGCCACCAAAGCGCCTGTGGTGCCGTCATTGACCGCCCGTCCCAGATGATGAAAATGGCGGAAGTTGATTAACATCAGCGTCAGCACCCCACCGAGCAAGGCAACTATCAGGGCATTTTGTGCCAGGGTATCGTGCAGCCAAAAGGAGATAACCAGCACCACAATGAGAGGGATCACCCCTGTGATGGGATGGGGCAGATCCCGCTCCGGCACTTCAGGATCATCACTGCGCGCCTCGAAACGCTCACCTCTGGCGATGGCTCGGTTAATCATCCACTTGAGCCAGAAATAACCGCTGACCGCCATAAACAGGGCCACCACCAGGCTCACTTCCCAGGCGGCCCAGGGAGAGGTATTGAGGTATTTGATCGGGATCCAGTTCTGGATCTCAGGCGAACCGGCCGAGGTCATGGTAAAAGTCACCGAGCCCAGTGCCAACGCTGCCGGAATAAAACGCCGCGGCAGATTGGCATCCTTGAACAGCCCCAGCGCCATGGGATAGACGGAAAATGCCACAATAAATACGCTGACGCCGCCATAGGTCAACACGGCACAGGCGGCTACCACTGCCAGCACCGCATAGCGGATCCCGAGTTTCCCCACAATAAAATGCGCCACCGCATCGGCCGCGCCGGTATCTTCCATAAACTTGCCAAACAAAGAGCCCAGCAAAAACATAAAGAACCAGGACGCCAGAAAGCCGGAAAAACCGCCCATATAGGCACTGACAAAGTCAGCCCCCGAGGCATCGAATAACGGAATATGGTTGCTCAGCGCAACCAAGGCCGCGCACAGTGGCGCGGCGACAAACAGGTTGACACCTCTGAGTGTCAAAATGATCAGCAGCAGTAAGCCACCGAAGAGTCCCAGCATACTCAACATAAGCCCATCTCTTGTTGTTGGTCGCCCTATTCCGGCGCCGCAAATTTGCAGCGATTGACCAGGCACCATTGTTAATTTTTTGCAACCAATTTTTGTAACCAAGAGAGTGACAAGCAAAAGCCGGATTGAACATAACACCATAGTGCTATACACAAAATAACCAATAAATTTCAAATCATTAAATAACACTGTACTAAGGTGCTAATTCCCTTCTGCTTCCTTTGCTCTAGAGTAAACGCCGAAGTATTAACAAAAACAAAACAAACAAAACAGCAAAAGGACTTAATCATGAGTCAAGCCAAGATCCCCTACTCTCTGCTGGCACTGGCCATAGCTTCGGCACTGACGCCGATAGCGGCTCAGGCAGAAGAAACCAACAATAAGGGCGAGCTGGAACGTATTGAAGTCACCGCCAGACGCACAGTGGAAAACCTGCAGGAAATACCGGTCGCCGTCACCTCAGTCAGTGAGGCCGAGCTTAATGAACGCGGTATTACCGTGGTGACCGAAGTGCAGCAGTTCTCCCCCAATACCACGCTGCAGGCGAGTCGGGGAACCAACTCCACCATCACCGCCTTTATTCGCGGCGTGGGCCAGCAGGACCCGCTCTGGGGTTATGAGCCCGGCGTCGGTATCTATGTGGATGATATCTATATCGCCCGCCCACAGGGGGCGGTACTGGATCTGCTGGACGTGCAGCAGATAGAGATACTGCGCGGCCCTCAGGGCACGCTTTACGGCAAGAACACCATAGGCGGTGCGGTCAAGTATGTGACCAAGGTGATGTCCGGCGATCCCCAGCTGAATATTCAGGGCTCCTACGGCAGCTTTAATCAGAAAGATCTCAAGATCACCGGCCAGTATCCGTTGATAGACGAGCAGCTGTATCTGGGCTTTGGCTATGCCAACCTCAACCGCGATGGTTTCGGTAAGTTTTTGACCTCGGCCGAGCCGAACCAGGACAAAGAGAACTACAACAAAGATCTCAGTGCCATGCGGCTCACCCTGGAGTATCACCCAACAGACTCACTGTTTTTCCGCCTCGCCTGGGATAAAACAGACGATAAGTCCAACGCCAAGGGGGGCTATCGCCTGCTGCCGAGTCTGCTGACCAATGCCCCGGTACCGGACAGCAAGTTCGACTCCTACACCAGTCTGCCCACCTGGAACGAGGTGGACCTCGAAGGTTGGAGCTTCACCGGCAGCTGGGATATAAACCACTCAACGCAGCTGAAATATATTGCGGCCAGAAGAGAGAGTTACTCACCCACCAACATAGATTTCGACAACACCTCACTGCAAATTTTCGACGTACCGGCCATCTATGACGACGAGCAAACCACCCATGAGCTGCAGCTGCATCACAGCGGCGACAACTACAAGCTGGTGTCAGGTCTTTACTACTATGATGCCGATTCCTGCGGCCAGTTTCAGGCGATTCTCGAAGAGCTTGGAAAGGTGCTCAACGCCCCTGGGCTGACCCGTGAAGTGAGCGGCTGCTCCAATTCCACCAGCAAGGCGGCCTATATTCAGGGCAGCGTAGACTTGAGTGACAGCTGGTCCATGACCCTGGGGCTGAGATACACCCAAGATGAAAAGCAGGCCTATGTCCGCAACGGCCTGATATTTGATACCGTCTATCCCGAATCCGGCTGGGTGCCGGGCTATGTCCGCCCCGACGGCGACTTGGTGCCCTTGGTATTGGACGACAGTGAAGACTGGTCCAAGCTGACCCCAAGAGTCGGGGTGGAATACCAGTACTCGGATGACATCATGTTCTTTGCCAGTTACGCCCAGGGCTTCAAGTCAGGCACCTTTAACCCCAGGGCCGAAAGCGCCGAGCCGGCGGCAGATCCTGAAACCGTTGACAGCTTCGAGCTGGGGATGAAGAGCGAATGGGGCCGCAACTTAAGGGCCAACCTAACCCTGTTCAGCCTGGATCATAAGGACAGGCAGTATATCTCTGTTTTGCCGGGCGACACGGCTGCCGATCTCAATCAGCGCCTGGGCAACATAGGCTCTTCGGAGGCCCGTGGCGCAGAGCTTGAGATGACCTGGGTGGCCACAGATGCGCTGAACTTTGACCTGGCGGTGGGCTATATCGATGCGGAATTCAGTGAAGTGTTCGATACCAACCCAGTTACGGGTGAAACCTTCGACAAATCGGACAGGTTCACCATAGCCAATACCCCGGATCTCACCTTTAACCTGGGTTTCACCTATCGCCTCTATGCCGATATCGGTGAGTTTGTCTTTAACGGCAACTATTACTATCGCGGTGACTATGTGCTGTTTGAGGAAGACAGCCTGCTAACCCAGGACGCCTACGGCCTGCTGAATCTGGGGATCACCTGGTATAGCAATGACGGCAGCTGGTATGCCGGCCTCTATGGCAAAAACCTCACCGATGAAGAGTACCTTATCGGCGGCTATCAGTTTGTCACCCCAGATCCGAGCGATCCGACAGATGTCAGCAAGTACACCCCAGGACTCGGTGGCGACAACACCCTGATTGGTTATTACGGCGATCCACGCACAGTGACCCTGACGGTAGGCTACCGCTTTTAATCCGTGCCCCGAACAAGGCTTACCCTAGTGTAAGCCTTGTTTTTATTGATACTTTCCCGTATAAAATTTGAAACCCGGAGCCCTTAGGATGAGTCTGGTGAAAGCCATAATTGCCGATGATCACCCGCTGTTTCGCAGCGCCCTCAAGCAGGCCGCCGCCTGCGTATTGGATGAAGCACAGATACGCGAATGCGCCGATCTCGAGGGGTTGTTTGAGCTGCTCGGGCGACACAGTGAAACTGAGCTGGTGTTTCTCGACCTCGGCATTCCAGGAGCCAATGGTTTGCAGGGACTGTCGCAACTGCGCAATCAATATCCGGATGTGTTGATCATCATGGTGTCGGCCACCGAAGCACCGGCGATTATGCAGCAAGCCATCGCCCTGGGCGCTTCGGCCTATGTGCCCAAGTCCTCGCCGCTGGAGCGGATATCCGAAGCCATCGCCGAGGTGCTCAATGGCGAAACCTGGCTACCGGCGGATTTGGCGCTGGAAACTCTGGACGCCGATGACGAGCAGACGGACTTTGCCAGAAATCTGGAAAAACTGACGCCGCAACAATACAAGGTGCTGGCGATGATTGCCGATGGCCTGCTCAATAAGCAGATAGCCTATGAAATGCAGGTGCAGGAAACCACGGTCAAGCAGCATGTATCGGCCATTCTGCGCAAGCTCGGCCTCAACAACCGAACCCAGGCCGGCATCCGCTATAACCAGCTCAGCCGCCCCGAATAACGGTTTCCCCTTCCCCACAAAGCGCTTTATTTAAAAGCGCGCCTCAATTGAGCAAACGCTTGATACTGCGCCTGAGCGCCGGCAACTTCAGTGGCTTGTAAAGCAAGGGGAAACCGGCATCACTGACCTGCTCGCGAATGCTTTCGGCCTGATTGGCGGTATTGATAATCACAGGTAATCCGGACAACCCCTGGGAGGCCAACAGCTCAACCCCGGTGAGACCGGCATCCAACTGATAATCGACTATCAAAAGTTGCGGCAAGGGCAAACGCGCTTGCAGTTCAGCCAACTGCTCGGCGCCGGTGGCCTTTTCTATCTCGCAGCCCCAACTGCCCATGACCTGCCCCAGGGCTTCGAGCACGGTTTGATCATTATCCACCAGCCAAACCCGCAACCCGGCAAAATCGGACTCACTCTCCAAAGTCTTGGGTTTGACCGCGGCCACAGCCCCCGGCAGCGACTTGCATTGCAGCAACAAGGTAAACTGAGTACCGGTTCCTAACTGGGAACCCAGCAGCAAGGGGATGTCCAACAGATCGCAGATACGCTTGGTAATCGCCAGCCCAAGCCCCAGCCCTTCGGCGTTACCGCGGCTGCCGAGCTGCTTGAACTCTTCAAATATGGTCAATTGATCTTCCTTGGCGATACCAATGCCCGTGTCTTCCACTATCAATGACAAGAGTCCGTTTTCAAGATAGGTCTTCAGCCGCACTTCGCCCTGCTCGGTATAACGAATGGCGTTGCTGAGCAGATTACGCAGCACACGTTTGAGCAGCGCCTTGTCGGTATTGAGCAGCACTTCCTGACTCTCGAGATGAAAGCCTATGCCTTTTTGCGCCGCAAGTGCCTGATATTCGTGCCTGAGGGGATCTATGATTTGCCGCAGTGAAAATTCGCTGACATTCACCTTGAAGGCTCCGGCGTTGAGCTTGGTCAGTTCCAGAATACTGCTGAGCAGCTCTTCGGCGCTGCCAAGGGAGCTGCGGATATTATCGGCCAGGGTTTCCAGCTCACTGCCCCTGGCCTTGTCACTCATCAAGGAGCAGAACAGGCTGGCGGCATTGAAGGGTTGCAATAGATCGTGACTGGCGGCGGCAAAAAAGCGGGTCTTGCTCTCGGTTGCCTGCTCGGCCACCCGTTTGGCATTGGACAGCTCGCGGTTGGCCTGGGTCAACGCCCGGGTGCGTTGGTTGACTTTTTCTTCCAGCGAGGCATTGACGTGTTCCAGCTGGCGCTGCTGACTGACAAAGTCGGTTACGTCCGTATAGGTGGTCACAAAGCCGCCACCGGGTAAGGGGTTACCCTGCATCTCATACACCCGGCCATTGCTGTGGGTGCGCTGATACTTATAGGCGCTGCCCCGACGCAGATAGTCGAGACGCTTGGCAATTTCCTGTTCGGGGTCTTCGCCGCGAAACATGCCTCTGTGGGCGTTGAGGCGAATTATCTCTTCCACCGGCCGACCTATATAGAGCGCCTCATCCGGGTAGAGGAACATATCCTTGTAGCCCTGATTCCAGGCCACCAGCCTCAGCTGGGAGTCCACCACACTGATCCCCTGTTGGATATTTTCTATGGTCGATTGCAGCAAGTCGCGATTAAAGCGCAGCACTTCGCGGGCCTCATCGACAAATTCGGCCACCTGCTCCAGCCCCTGATGTTTCTCATCTTTGGCGGCATCGATAATCAGCCTGGCCGAGGCGCCGCCGACCATAGCGGCGAGCTCTCTCTCGACCAGCTGCTCGGTTCGCACCGGCGCATCCGCTTTCCAGTGATTGGGATCCAGCGGGAACTCGCTGGCAACCAACTGACTGACCGAGTCGGCTTCGCCGAAGCGTTTCAGCAAGGCCGCCAGATCATGAAAACTCAAACTGGCCTTGGGCACACCTTCCCGTCTGTCATCCCGGCTGATAACAAACTTGCTGCTCTGCAGCCGCTCGGCGAGCCCCGCCGGGCGCAGCACTGGCAGCAAGATATACACCAATAGATTGAGCCCAAGCGACAGCAGCATGGACTGGGTAATATCATCCAGCCCCAGCCCAAGTAGATCCCGCGGCGCCAAAGCCTGAACTCCGAATGGGCCATTGTCGAGCCAGGGCTGGTAACCAACCGCGCCTATCACCAGGTTCGGTAGCAGCAAGGTATAAAACCACACCAGCGAGCCTGAGGCGATCCCCAACTGCGCCCCAAGACAAGAGGCCTGACGCCACCACAAACCTATGATCAGCGCAGGTGCAAACTGCGCCACCAGGGAAAAAGACATCAAGCCCACCATGGCAAGGGAGTTGGTATCGGCCAGTATTCTGTGGGTAAAGTAACTCAGTAGCAACAGCGCGAAGATCACCGCCCTTCTGGCCTGCAGCAAGGCGTTTTGGCTGAGGCCGCGACTGCCGGAGGCCAGTGATGAACGCCGCAGAATAAACTGGTTGATAAAGTCGTTAGTGATCATGATTGACAGCACTATCGCCGAGACAATCACCATGCTGGTGGCCGCCGAAAACCCGCCGAGAAACACCATCAGGGAAACGGCGTGATTCTCTACCGCCATCGGCAAGGCCAGTACGAAGGAGTCCGGCGCCACCTGCTCCTTACCGAACCATAACAGGCCGGCTACCGCGATAGGCAAAATAAACAGATTGATAAGAATGAGATACAGCGGAAACAGCCAGCGCGCCGTACTGAGATGGCCCTCGCCGCCCGTTTCAATAAACTGCATATGAAACTGACGCGGCAAACAGAACATGGCCAACACCCCAAGCAGGGTATGGGTGGCATAGATGTAGCCGGAGTCGACCTCAAAGCTCAAGCGCCCTTCGGCCTTGGCGCTCTGAGCCTGTTGCCAGAGTGCCAGCGGGCTGTCGAACAAACCGAAACAGACAAACAGCCCAACCGAAATAAAGGCAGCCAGCTTCACCAGCGATTCAAACGCCATACTGGCCACCAGCCCCGGGTTGTGCTCGCTGGGTCTTGGACGCCGGGCACCAAACAGTACGGCAAACAGCGCCAGCAGCAACATGATATAAAAGGTACTGTCTTGCCAGAATCCGCCTGAGGAAACCTCTTCGCCCGTGAGCATGGCGATACTTTCTGAGGTGGCCGACAGCTGCAACGAAATATAGGGCACTATGGCAATCACGGAAATAAAAGACACCAACCCGGAGAGGCTGGAAGACTGGCCATAGCGGCTGGCGATAAAGTCGGCCAGGGATGTGAGTTTTTCATCGCGGCAGATTTGTGCCACCCGGCAGTAAAGCCGCCAGCCAAATAGAAACAGGATCAAGGTACCGGCATAGGTGGGCGCCAGCCACCAACCATGATTGGCAGCCTGAGCCGTGGTACCGAAAAAAGCCCAGGAGGTGCAGTAGACGCCGAGTGTCAGGCTGTAAAACAGCGCCCGAAAGCGTTTGGGTTTATATTTATCCGCCCACCAGGCGATGATAAACAACAGCGCGAGATACAAGAGTGCCAGCAGGCTGACGGACCAGATAGAGAACATAGGCAAAGGTTTTTATTTTCAGCTTAACCAGTTCTGCTGCAAAAAGCAGCGCTAACTTTAGTCTTATTCAAACTTAGGGAAGTCTGACTTCGACAGGCCCCGGCATGCCTTCAGTCAGATGCCTTGAACGCCAATTGCTGTGCAAGCCACGCCCTACAAAAGAGAAGGCCACGAGGACTTATTCGTACCTTCCCTAACAAAAGGCACGGGCATAGGTGAGCGCAATCCGTTATAATCCGCCGCAGCTGAAACAAAGTTAATCAGGTTCAAAAACAGATGGCAGAAATAGGTCAAAGTTGCACCCTGGAAGTGGTCAAACAGGTTGATTTCGGGGTTTACCTCAACGCTCATGAGTTGGGACAGGTGTTATTACCCAATAAAGTGGTGCCCAAGGGTTGTCAGGTTGGCGACAAGTTGGAGGTGTTCCTCTATCTGGACTCCAACGACCTGCCTATCGCAACCACTAAAAAGCCCTTGGCTCAGGTGGGTGAGTTTGCTTATCTCAAGGTGGTTTCCATTGGTCGGGTCGGTGCCTTCCTCAATTGGGGACTGGAAAAAGATCTGCTGCTGCCCTTCGGTGAGCAGCACAAGCAGGCCGAAGAGGGCCGCAGTTACCTGGTCTATGTTCACCGTAACCGCGCCGACGAGCGGATTGTCGCTTCGTCCAAAATCGATAAGTTTGTCGATAAGAGCCCGGCTTGGTACAAGAATGGTCAACAGGTTGACCTTATCATTGCAGGTACTACAGATCTCGGCTACAAGGCGATAGTCAACAATAAGCATTGGGGCGTCATCTATCAAAATGAGGTGTTCCGTAAGCTGAAGTTTGGCCAAAAGCTCAAGGGTTATATCAAGCAGGTGCGTCACGATAACAAACTGGATCTGACCCTGCAAAAGGCTGACCGTCAGGAGTTGGATCAGCAATCACAGCGGATCATGAAGAAGCTGGCCCAGGCCGGCGGTTTCCTGCCCTACAGCGACAAGACCTCGCCCGAAGTGATCTACGCCGAGCTCGGCATGAGCAAGAAGGCCTTCAAAAAAGCCATCGGCGGCCTGTTCAAGGCCGGAAAACTGCGCATCGAAGATGACGGTATCCACGCCAATAATTGAACAAAGAACTGGCAAAGAATTGAGCTAAAATAACGCGCCTACCCTATTCAGGACAGGCGCAGCCGAAGAAAACCGCGACATCGGCTCAAGGCTCTGATATAACTCAAAAACACTGAGTAAAATGTCGGTCAGTTGGCCGATATCTGCCTTGAATGGAACTGTCAATTATGTTGCAACTCAATGCCATCGAAGCCAGAGTGATTGGCTGCCTGCTGGAAAAAGAAGTCACCACTCCGGATCTTTATCCCCTGTCTCTCAATTCACTGACCCAAGCCTGCAATCAAAAGACCAGCCGCGATCCCGTGATGGAACTGAGCGAGTCTGAAGTGCAGCAAGCCTTGGACAGCCTGAGTAAAAAACGTCTGCTGAGTGAGCAATCCGGCTTTGGCAGCCGGGTCATAAAATACCGCCACAGATTCTGTAACACTGAATTTGGCGAGCTGCAGTTTTCCCCGGCGGAGCTGGCGATAGTGTGTTTGTTGCTGCTGCGCGGCGCCCAAACCGCAGGTGAACTCAGAAGCCGGGCTCAGCGGCTGTTTGAATTTGACGGCCTGCCACAAGTGGAACAAACCCTATTGGCGCTGAAAGACAAAGGCTTTATCCGCCAACTGGCCAGGGAGCCTGGAAAACGTGAGATACGCTTTGCCGAGAACTTCACCGAGAATGATGGTGTATCTGAAGGTTCCGGCGGCGCAGATACCACTCAGATTGCCAATCAAGCTGCAGCTCACCATGAAGGTGAGCGCGAAGGTGAGTGCGAAGGTGAGCCAGAAACGGCGAGCCAGAGCCGGATAGCCTTGCTTGAACAAGAACTGGCGACAATGAAGCAAGAGCTGGCTTTACTAAAACAGGAATTGGCCGAGCTTAAGGCGCAACTGGCATAATTGGACCGTAAAAACGACAGCTACCGCTTGAAATAGCGGCCAGGCGTTGGCCTGCCTGGCCTCATGGTGTTAGGCTGGCGTCCTATCGGCAACCCAGTGCTTGCGCCGGTCGCTGCAAGGACTCCATATTTGGAGCAAAACAAGGAACCACATGACAACTGCAACTCACAGCACTCATCCCGGAGGGCTGAAAAACGCCCTGCAACTCGCGGGATTTGAACTCTATAAACTCATTTTCCACCGCCGTGGCACCCTGGCGATGATAGCTTTCGCCCTGGTGTGGCTGCTGATCCTCGCCTATCCGGTCCGAGGTGCCGCCAGCTTTCTGTTGAACCCGGACTTCAAGCATTTTGTTACCGGTGCCTTCGGTGAAGGCACTCTGGATCAACTGTTTGCCTGGCCGGTTGCCGAGCAAGCCGTCTATTGGGTCATCAGTCTCTACCTGTTCCCCATGTTCAGCATTCTTATCTGCGGCGATCAGTTCGCCTCGGACAAAAACCGCGGCACACTGCGCTTCCTCAGCCTGCGTTCGGGCCGCGATGCCCTCTTCTTCGGCCGCTTCCTCGGCATGATATTGATCCAATTGCTGTTGGTTGCCATCACAGTCATAGCAACCGTATTTTTGGCCATGAGCCGGGATATGGCGTTGGTGCTACCCGCGCTGACTTCCGGCTTGATGATGACACTCAATCTGGTATTGATCCTGCTGCCCTACACCGCCCTGATGGCGCTGTTCTCACTCTGGGCCAGCTCGGCCAGATTAGCCAGTGTTTTTGCGGTGCTTTTCTTTGCCGCCATGATGATAGTAATGGCGGTTATCAATGCTCAGCTGCCCATGCTCTCTTTCATCGGTTATCTGGTGCCCGGAGCACAGATAGATGCCATGCTCAATGCCCAGCCGCTAACGGCACTGTCAAGTGCTTGGTTGCCACTGCTGCAAACCATTGGGTTATTGGCAATAGGCCGCACCATGATGCAGCGAGGTGATCTATGAGTCTGATTAACTGTAAAGGCCTGAGCAAACTCTACGGCAGCAAGCGGGCATTGGATAGCGTCGACTTGCAACTGGAGCCCGGTAGTCCCATCGCCCTGGTCGGCCCAAACGGTGCCGGCAAGACTACATTGATGAGCCTGCTGCTGGGTTATATACGTCCAAGTAGTGGTGAAATCACTGTGATGGGACAACGCCCGGGTAGTAGCGAACTTTTGGGACAGATCTCTGCCCTGCCCCAGGACGCCGCCCTGGATCCCGGCTTCAGCCTGCTGACTCAATTCAGCCTGTTTGCCCGCATGCAAGGTATGGGCGCCGAAGCTGCCAAGGCTGAATCCATGCGGGTGCTGGCGCTGGTAGGCCTTGAGGACGTCGCCAATCAAAAACCCAACTCTCTGAGTCATGGTATGGGGAAACGCGCCGCGATTGCTCAGGCGCTGATAGGCAACCCCAAGTTGGTGCTGCTGGATGAACCCACGGCCGGACTGGATCCCGCCAACGCCCGCAAAATTCGCGAGTTGGTAGAATCCCTGAGCGCAGACACCACCTTTATTATCAGCTCCCACAATCTGGATGAGCTGGAAAAGCTCTGTGATAGAGTGCTGTATCTGGACAAAGGTAAACTGAGCCAGTCGGTCACCATGCAGCAGAGCAGCGTCGAAGCCTATCTGACGTTGCAGATGCAACACTGTGATCAGGAAAAACTGCTGGAGGCACTCTACGCCCTTGAAGGTGTTTACGAGGTCTCGGCCAAGGGCAAACAAAACTACCTTATCCGTTACCAACCGGAGAAGGACACCTTGGATATCGAGCTGCTGCAGCTACTCAAGCAGAATGGCTGGCAATATCGCAGCCTGATGCGAGGCCGCACACTGGAAGATACACTGTTCGACGGCGCAGCCTGAATCTCAGCCACTCGTCTATACCTGTCGAGCCCTGACACGCAAAAACCTATGCCTTGGCATAGGTTTTTTCTTTCGTCTACAGCAGGTTAGTGTCACGCTTTTACTTTTTTAATCGAACCACCCAGGGTATTTTCACCTAGCCCCGCTATTTACACTCATTCATATCAGTTTGTATCAAAATCAGTTTGCAGCAGCTTAATCACATCCCTTTCTACTTTATGCCTGCTATTTTCACCAACAAAGTCTTGGGAAAGGCACAAGTGCGTT